>NZ_JBHIKW010000014.1:0-120278 GCF_042138895.1 Cedecea selenatireducens
AAAACAGAAAACCTCAGCCTGACGGCTGGGGTTTTTTGCTTTTTACAGATTAAAAAAACGCCGCAAGCGGCATCTTTTCAGCTCGTTATTGCTGTTTTATCCATTCATAGATGAAATCAGCAATCCCTTCTGCATTATTAATATCCAATACGGGTACGGAAATGGTCAAAGGTACGTTACTGGCTACAGCGATAACACAGGGATCGATCTCTAATTCTTCCGCTTTATGACCCGTTTCCTGTCTGAACAGCAGGATTTTTGCCACCGGCTCGTGTTTGAAACCCTCGACAAGAATAAGATCCAACCTGCTGCTGTCCATCCTTGAGGCAAGGTAATGTAGATCCAGGTCAGGTATTTCGGGCGTTTCCGTCATTAGTGCCCAACGCTTCTGGCTGGCGACGATGGTTTGCGCTGCGCCAGCTTTGCGTAGCTCATAGCTATCCTTACCCGGTTTATCCACATCCATATCATGATGCGTATGTTTGATAAGTCCTGGCCTGATGCCTTTCTCCAGCAAAAGTGGGATCAGCTGCTTCAGTAACGTGGTTTTTCCTGTACCGCTCCAGGCCGCAATAGCCAATAAAGGCGGTACTATCCTTTTTTCTGCCATCGTGAAAGCTCATCAAGAGTATTTATGTTGGTGAAACAGTCCGCCAGGCCATCAAAAGAGACTGCATGCCCGCCGGTGCTCAATAAAAACTGCATCACTCGTCTTTCGCCTGCGTGCAAATATTCTGTTAGCGGCAAACAAAGGGAACGATGAAGTAGTGCAACGCCAGGGTGATCCCGTTGGCCGTCATTTACCCAGGTTGCCGGCGCATTTTCACGCGCCTGCCAGAGTCTTGATGCCAGATCTTCGGGTATATTAGGGGTGTCGCAAGGGCAGAATAACAGCCACTCGCTTTCCGTTTGTTCTATAACGGCTAACATACCGGCCAGCGGCCCCTGATAATCACTCATTGAATCCTGGATAACCGGAGCGCCACTTCGCTGATAGATCTCGAGGTTTCTGTTGGCGCTGATGACAACATCGCCTACCTGTAGCCTTAATGCGTTGAGGACGTGCTGGAAAAGTGGCTGGCCGTTAAGCAAGGCTAATCCTTTATCGCTGCCGCCCATTCTGCTTCCCCGGCCGCCGGCCAGCACAACGCCAGTTACCTCTGTTAATCGCTGCACGAATATCGCCTCTTTTAATGTGGGTTTGAGCCTGCTAACGTGTTGCCTTTCACATGTGATAAGGAACACCAACATGAAATGTAAGCGCCTGAACGAACTTCTTGAACTGCTTCAGCCAGCATGGCAGAAAGATCCAGATCTTAACCTGATACAATTCTTGCAGAAACTGGCTACGGAGTCAGGCTATCGCGGTGAGCTGACCGATCTGACTGACGATGTACTGATCTACCACCTTAAAATGCGTGATTCTGCAAAAGATGACGCTATTCCGGGTCTTAAAAAAGACTATGAGGAAGACTTTAAAACGGCTCTGTTGCGCGCACGTGGTGTGATTAAAGAGTAAAAGCTTGTAAGTCGAGACACTTAAGCGGTTTTGAAATGTTATCCTGAAGTATTCGTATTTACTCCGGTTGCCGGGATGACAGACAGCGCTTTTAATTTCCAGACTCTACATCCGGATACTATCCTCGATGCTCTTTTTGAACAGGGCATTCGGGTTGATTCGGGTTTGACGCCGTTAAACAGTTTTGAAAACCGCGTTTACCAATTCCAGGATGAAGATCGCCAACGGTTTGTGGTGAAGTTTTATCGTCCACATCGCTGGTCAGCGGCGCAAATTGAAGAAGAACATCAATTTGCGCTGGAGCTTCAGGCTGATGAAGTGCCTATGGCTGCTCCCCTCCGTTTTGCTGGAAACACACTCCTGCAGCATCAGGGGTTTATGTTTGCCGTGTTCCCAAGCCTGGGGGGGCGGCAGTATGAAACCGATAACCTCGACCAAATGGAATGGGTGGGTCGCTATCTTGGCCGCATTCATCAAACGGGTCGCCAGCAACTCTTTCAGCACCGCCCAACCTTTGGCCTGGATGAATATCTTTTTCAGCCGCGTGAGCTATTTGAAGACAGCAAGCTTATTCCCCGCGCCCTTAAGAAAGACTTTTTGACCGCAACAGATGCGTTGATCGACGAAGTAAAACTCACCTGGCACACCGATTTTGAATCACTTCGCCTGCACGGTGACTGCCATCCGGGTAACATTCTCTGGCGCGACGGGCCGCTGTTCGTTGATCTTGATGATGCTCGTAATGGTCCGGCCGTGCAGGATATCTGGATGTTGCTTAATGGCGATAAGCCCGAACAGCGCATGCAGTTAGAAACCATTATTGAAGCTTACGAAGAGTTTTCGACGTTTGATACCGGCGAACTAACCCTGATTGAACCGCTACGCGCTATGCGCATTGTTTATTATCTCGCGTGGCTGATGCGACGCTGGGATGACCCCGCATTCCCCCGAAATTTCCCCTGGTTTAGCGAGGAGGATTTCTGGAGAAGACAGACTGCAACCTTTACAGAGCAGGTCCGGGTTCTTCGAGAACCACCATTACAATTAACGCCAATGTATTAATCAGTAAAATTCAGGAGAGAGTTGATTATGAAGAAGATTTGGCTGGCGCTGGCGGGCATGATCCTGGCATTTAGCGCTTCTGCAGCACAGTTTACCGACGGTAAACAGTACGTCACCCTGGATAAACCGGTTGCCGGTGAGCCACAGGTATTAGAGTTTTTCTCATTCTACTGCCCGCACTGCTACCAGTTCGAACAGGTTCTTCATGTTTCTGATAACGTGAAGAAAAAGCTGCCGGAAGGCACCAAAATGACCAAGTACCACGTTGAGTTCCTGGGCCCATTGGGCAAAGATCTGACTCAGGCATGGGCAGTGGCTATGGCGCTGGGCGTGGAAGATAAAATTACGTCCCCAATGTTTGAAGCCGTTCAGAAAACTCAAACCGTGCAGAACGACGCAGACATCCGCAAGGTGTTTATCGATGCGGGCGTGAAGCCGGAAGAGTACGATGCGGCCTGGAACAGCTTCGTGGTCAAATCTCTGGTTGCTCAGCAAGAGAAAGCGGCAGCCGATCTTCAGCTGCAGGGCGTACCGGCCATGTTTGTTAACGGCAAATATCAGCTGAACATGCAGGGGATGGATACCAGCAGCATGGATATCTTCGTGCAGCAGTATGCTGACACGGTGAAATACCTGGTTGAGAAGAAATAAGATAAGAGAAAGCCGGTCACTGACCGGCTTTTTTTTCCTCGCCGTGCAGCGCTTCCAGCTGCTTATCTTTCTCGCTCCACAGCCTGTTTAGCCAGAGCTGGAAACGACGCTTAAAGTTTTTATCGTTTACATAATCCCCGTGCAGCTCCTCGGTAATCGGCACCAAAGAAACACGCACAACAATTTTCGTCATCTTTCCTGACAGCATATCGTAGAAAGGCAAACGGTCGTTTTCCGGGTAGCACAGCGTGACGTTCAGCATCTTGTCGAACTGCTTGCCCAGTACATTCATCGCCATTGCAATACCGGCTGCTTTTGGTGCTAACAGATAGTTAAACGGCGAACGAGTCTGAGACTTTTTCTCTGCGGTGAAGCGTGAACCCTCAACAAAATTCACAATCGTTGTTGGATGGGCACGAAACTTCATGCAGGAACGACGCGTGGTTTCAACATCTTTGCCGCGTCGCTCCGGATGGCGCAGCAAATAAGCTCGCGAGTAGCGTTTCATAAACGGCATATCCAGCGCCCAGCAGGCCAGTCCCATAAAGGGAACCCAGGCCAGCTGCTGTTTAAGGAAGTATTTGTTCATGGGGATATGTTTGCGGAACAGCACGCAAAGGATCACGATATCTGCCCAGCTTTGATGATTGCTGATTAACAAATACCAGTGCTTTTTGTTAAGTCCTTCCAGTCCCTCAACATCCCATTTTAAATAAGGATTGAGGCGCAGCAGCAGCGCGAGCCCTTCGCACCAGCAGTACATCATGAAATCAGCAAATACCGAGATTGAGCGCCAGATAACCGGCACGGGCAGCAGTAGCTTAACGATCCCGGCCATAATGATAGGCACAGAACAGGCGATCGTGACCAGAATAGCCAGTGCAACACTTAGCACTAATGTGATCGCGGCGAGTAATCTCGACATAGGTAATTTTTTTTGCAGGTTAAGTGAGTGTGGATCGCTGGTATTAACGGCAATAAGAGGCGGATTTTATCAGAAAACCTAAAATGACGACTCGCCAAATGAACAGGATTTTCATGAATCGCATTTATGGGTAGAACAATGACTCGTCATTTATCACTCGTCTGAGTATATATCCACATCAAACGATCGTTAGTTAATTCACTAAGGCTAAACAATCATGCTGTTAACTTACTGAAATTAAAATGCATTTAATATGATAAGAATAAAAATAATTTCGTGAAATTAGTTAGTTAAAAATATATACACAAAGTTATCCACAGATTTGATCTTGCGCAGGATCTCCCGATCCAGGAATTCTTTTCAGCATATTGCGCCCAATAGTTCATGTTTTTGGCCTGGCTATGGCATCCTTGAACAATAAATTAATCACAGGCATGGAACGGAACATTATGGTCCAGATCGCAGACAACCCGCTTATCCTCGTTGATGGCTCTTCCTATCTTTATCGGGCATATCACGCCTTCCCACCGCTGACGAACAGCCGTGGCGAGCCAACGGGGGCGATGTACGGCGTGCTGAACATGCTGCGTAGCCTGATTTTGCAGTATCAGCCAACGCACGCGGCCGTGGTGTTTGATGCCAAAGGCAAAACGTTCCGTGATGAGCTTTTTGAGCACTATAAATCGCACCGCCCGCCGATGCCGGACGATTTAAGAGCGCAGATTGAGCCGCTGCACGCGATGGTGAAAGCGATGGGACTGCCGCTGCTGGCGGTGTCCGGCGTTGAGGCCGATGACGTTATCGGGACGCTGGCGCTGGAGGCTGAAAAGGTCGGTCGCCCGGTGCTTATCAGTACCGGCGATAAAGACATGGCACAGCTGGTGACGCCTGGCGTTACGCTGATTAATACCATGACTAACACCATTCTTGGGCCGGAAGAAGTGCAGACAAAGTACGGCGTGCCGCCGGAACTGATTATCGACTTCCTGGCGCTAATGGGCGACTCCTCCGATAACATCCCTGGCGTGCCGGGCGTCGGTGAGAAAACGGCGCAGGCGCTGCTACAGGGCCTTGGTGGTCTGGATACGCTTTATGCCAACCCGGAAAAAATCGCAGAGCTTTCCTTCCGCGGTGCGAAAACTATGGCTGCCAAGCTGGAGAAAAGCAAAGAGCTGGCTTACCTGTCCTACAAACTGGCTACCATTAAAACCGACGTTGAGCTGGAGTTGGGCTGCGAGCAGCTTGAGATTCAGCAGCCGGCGGCGGACGAACTATTGGGCCTCTTTAAGCAGTATGAATTCAAACGCTGGGTAACCGACGTAGAAGCCGGCAAGTGGATGCAGGCTAAAGGCGCTAAACCGGCAGCACAGCCGCACAAAGCCGCCGAGGTTGAAGCCGAACCCGAAGCGCCAGCCAGCCAGCTCTCCTATGACAACTACGTCACTATCCTCGATGAGAAAGTGCTGGTTGAATGGATTGAACGGCTGAAAAAAGCGCCGCTCTTTGCGTTTGATACCGAAACCGACAGCCTGGATAACGTCAGCGCGAACCTGGTGGGGCTTTCCTTCGCCACGGAACCGGGCGTCGCCTGTTACATCCCGGTTGCTCATGATTACCTCGATGCGCCAGATCAGATCTCGCGCGAACGAGCGCTTGAGCTGCTTAAGCCGCTGCTGGAAGATGATAAAGCGCTGAAGGTAGGCCAGAACCTGAAATATGACCGTGGCATCATGCAGAACTATGGCATTGAGCTGCGTGGTATTGCTTTTGACACCATGCTGGAGTCCTACACGCTGGACAGCGTAGCGGGCCGGCACGACATGGACAGCCTTGCCGATCGCTGGCTGAAGCACCAAACCATCTCCTTTGAAGAGATTGCCGGCAAAGGCAAAAAACAGCTGACCTTTAACCAGATCGATCTGGAAACGGCCGGGCGTTATGCGGCAGAAGATGCAGACGTAACGCTGCAGCTGCACCTGAAAATGTGGCCGAAGCTTGAGCAGACCGAAGGTCCGCTGAACATCTTTAAAAACGTCGAAATGCCTCTGGTACCGGTGATTTCACGCATTGAACGCAACGGCGTTAAAATTGACCCGACTATTTTGCACACGCATTCCGTCGAGCTGACCAAACGCCTTGCCGAGCTTGAGCTTAAGGCCCATGACATTGCCGGCGAGGAATTTAATCTCTCTTCGACTAAGCAGCTGCAAACGATTCTGTTTGAAAAGCAGGGCATTAAGCCGCTGAAGAAAACGCCAGGCGGTGCACCGTCAACCTCCGAAGAGGTACTTGAAGAGCTGGCGCTGGATTACCCGCTGCCTAAGGTGATTCTGGAATACCGCGGCCTTGCGAAGCTGAAATCCACCTATACCGACAAACTGCCGCTGATGATTAGCCCGATAACCGGACGCGTACATACGTCTTATCATCAGGCGGTAACGGCGACCGGTCGCCTGTCTTCTACCGACCCTAACCTGCAGAACATCCCGGTTCGTAACGATGAAGGTCGCCGTATTCGCCAGGCCTTTATTGCGCCTGAAGACTACGTGATCCTTTCTGCGGACTACTCGCAAATTGAACTGCGCATCATGGCTCATCTTTCCCGCGATAAAGGCTTGCTAAGCGCCTTTGCCGAAGGAAAAGACATCCACCGTGCCACTGCGGCAGAAGTCTTTGGCCTGCCGCTTGAAAGCGTTACCGGCGAGCAGCGCCGCAGCGCGAAGGCGATTAACTTTGGTCTGATCTACGGAATGAGCGCCTTTGGCCTTTCCCGCCAGCTCAACATTCCACGTAAAGAGTCCCAAAAGTACATGGATCTCTACTTCGAGCGTTACCCGGGCGTGCTGGAGTATATGGAGCGTACGCGTGCTCAGGCGAAAGATCGGGGCTATGTAGAAACGCTGGATGGCCGCCGCCTCTATCTGCCGGATATCAATTCCAGCAATGGCGCTCGCCGTGCCGGGGCAGAACGTGCCGCGATCAACGCCCCGATGCAGGGAACCGCCGCTGACATCATCAAGCGCGCGATGATTGCCGTCGATGCCTGGCTGGAGACGGATAAACCACGGGTGAAAATGATCATGCAGGTTCACGATGAACTGGTATTCGAAGTGCACAAAGAGGACGTGGAAGCGGTGTCTGAAAAGGTGCATGAGCTTATGGAAAACAGCATGAAGCTCGACGTGCCGCTGCTGGTGGAAGTGGGTAGCGGTAAGAACTGGGATGAGGCGCATTAATACTCAATGCTCAGGTCATGTTTTTGTAACTAAGCAACATAAGTCATAGCTTTTTGTGATGATGCTTCAAGAATGTGATGCAAAAAGTGAAAAAAAACTACAAAAAATGCTTTTTTGAGCGATTAAAAAGGAGTAGAGTTATTCGCGTAGGGTACAGAGGTAAGATGTTCTATCTTTCAGACCTTTTACTTCACGTAATCGGATTTGGCTGAATATTTAGCCGCCCCAGTCAGAAATGACTGGGGCGTTTTTTATTGCGCGAAACAAAAGAAAAACGCGGCCTGGGCCGCGTATTGGACTGATGACAAGCCCCGAGCAAATCGGATATGCCAGAGAACGTGTTTTAATTACTCTTCAGCCGCTTCTTCTTCCACCGCCGGTGGCAGATCGTTGTACCAGCTATCCAGCTTCAGGCGCAGTTTATCGACGCCGGTTTTCTTCAGGGAAGAGAACGCTTCAACCTCGATATTCCCGCCAAACGCCAGAACCGCCTCGCGCACCATATTCAGCTGCGCTTTACGTGCGCCTGAAGCCAGCTTGTCGGCTTTGGTCAGCAGCAGCATCACTTCGATATTACTGGCTACGGCCCACTGAATCATCTGCTGGTCGAGATCTTTCAGCGGATGACGAATATCCATCAGCACGACCAGGCCTTTCAGGCTGTTACGCTTTTGCAGGTATTCACCCAGCGCGCGCTGCCACTTGTGCTTCACCTCTTCAGGGACTTCGGCATAGCCGTAGCCCGGTAAATCCACCAGGCGTTTGCCTTCGGCAACTTCGAACAGGTTGATAAGCTGGGTACGACCAGGGGTTTTACTGGTGCGAGCCAGGCCTTTCTGGTTGGTCAGCGTGTTCAGCGAGCTGGACTTACCCGCGTTAGAGCGGCCTGCGAAAGCAACCTCAATACCGGTATCAGAAGGCAGATGGCGAATGTCCGGTGCGCTGAGCACGAACTTAGTCAGTTGATAGTTCCAGTTTTTCAAAACGGTTGTCTCCGTCAGGTAAGCATTTGCCGGGGATTATACCTGAACGAGCGAAAAACGCCGTGTTTCTCGCCAGAAGAGAAACTTAATGAAGAAAATAAGGGTTGGTTAACCTGTCGCCTTTTTTCTTTGCTTGCTTTCTGCTAGATTCCGCCGCAATTCTATACTGAATAAAATGGCTTAAGACGACTTATCATGAAGCAACAAAACTCTGCACCACAAGGTAAAAAACCGGCAAAAGCACGCCGCAAATCGCGCGAAGAGATTGACCAGGAAGCGCGTGAGCGCAAGCGCCAGAAAAAACACAGTGGCCACGCAGCGGGTAGCCGCGCTAACGGCGAAAGCCAGGCAAAAGGCGGTAAGTCCTCGGGTCAGGCGAAAGACCCGCGCATTGGCAGTAAAAAACCAATTCAACTGGGCGTAACCGATGCAGCACCGGTCGCTAAACAGCACAAACCTAAGAGCGAGAAACCTATGCTAACACCACAGGCTGAGCTGGATATGCTGGAAAACGATGAGCGCCTGGATGGGCTGCTGGAGCGTCTGGAAGCAGGCGAAACCCTGAGCAAAGAAGAGCAGTCCTGGGTTGATGCGAAGCTCGATCGTATCGACGCGTTGATGGCTGAACTCGGCATCGCCTGGGAAGACGATGAAGAGGAAGAAGAAGAAAAAGCTGACGATTTAATGCGTCTGCTGAAGGGCGGTAACTGACGCTTACTCCTATGGGATTACCTGTTCTTATTATGGTTATTCCGCTGGTGTGTTATCTGCTGTGGTTATTCGTTAAACTACGGCGGCTGTCGCGGCTGCAGAATTTGCTGCGGCGAAGGGTTATGGCTCGCGGAACGAGCGGGCCAGCTTCGCCTCGTCGGCGCCGGCGACAACACCGCAAGGAGTGAGTATGTCTGAGCAGTTAATCGACTGGGATCTGGCTCTGATCCAGAAATATAATTATTCAGGGCCGCGTTACACCTCTTATCCGACCGCGCTGGAGTTCTCAGAAGCTTTTGGCGAGGCGGAATTTTTGCAGGCGGTTGCCCGTTACCCGGAGCGCCCGCTGTCGCTCTACGTGCATATCCCGTTCTGCCACAAGCTTTGCTATTTCTGCGGCTGCAATAAAATTGTGACCCGCCAGCAGCATAAAGCCGATCAGTATCTCGATGCCCTGGAACAGGAAATCATCCACCGTGCGCCGCTGTTTGCTGGCCGTCACGTTAGCCAGCTGCACTGGGGCGGCGGGACGCCAACTTACCTGAGCAAAGCGCAAATCAGTCGCCTGATGACGCTGCTGCGCGGTAATTTCCGCTTTAACGACGACGCCGAACTGTCCATTGAAGTTGACCCGCGTGAAATCGAGCTGGACGTGCTCGATCATCTTCGGCAGGAAGGTTTTACCCGCCTCAGTATGGGCGTTCAGGACTTCAATAAAGAAGTGCAGCGTCTGGTTAACCGTGAGCAGGACGAAGAGTTTATTTTCGCGCTTATTCAACGTGCGCGAGAGCTGGGTTTTACTTCCACCAATATCGACCTGATTTACGGCCTGCCAAAGCAAACGCCGGAAAGCTTTGCCTTTACGCTCAAGCGTGTGGCAGAGCTAAGCCCGCATCGTCTGAGCGTTTTTAACTATGCGCACCTGCCGACGCTGTTTGCCGCCCAACGTAAGATCAAAGATGCTGACTTACCGAGCGCCCAGCAGAAGCTGGATATCCTGCAGGAAACCATCGCTTCGCTGACCGGCTCAGGCTATCAGTTTATCGGTATGGATCATTTTGCCCGCCCGGATGACGAACTGGCTATTGCCCAGCGTGAAGGCAAACTGCACCGCAATTTCCAGGGCTACACCACTCAGGGCGATACAGATTTGCTGGGGCTTGGCGTGTCGGCCATCAGCATGATTGGCGATTGCTACGCGCAGAACCAGAAAGAGCTGAAGTCTTATTATCAGCAGGTGGACGAGCAGGGCAATGCGCTGTGGCGCGGTCTGTCGTTAACGCGAGACGATTGTATTCGCCGCGACGTGATTAAGGCGCTGATCTGTAACTTCCAGCTTAATTTCGCTGAAATTGAGCAGGCATGGTCGCTGACGTTTGCTGACTACTTTGCAGAAGATTTGGGCCTGCTGGCTCCGCTGGCGAAAGATGGGCTGGTGGTGATAGACAGCAAGGGGATTCAGGTAACCGGCAAGGGGCGCCTGCTGATCCGCAATATCTGTATGTGCTTTGATACCTACCTGAGGCAAAAAGCGCGCCTGCAGCAGTTTTCGCGCGTGATATAAAAACGGCGGGCTTTAGCCCCGCCGTTATTTCAACCTTCGCAAAGCGCTATTCCATTCCCAGCTCTTTTAGCTTACGAGTCAGCGTGTTTCGCCCCCAGCCCAGCAGGCGAGCCGCTTCTTGTTTATGTCCCTGAGTGTGTCGTAGCGCGGTGGTTAACAACGTGCGCTCCATTTCCGGCTGAGCTTCTGAAAGCAGATCCTGATGCCCGGAACGTAGCGCCCGTTCCGCCCACTGTGCCAGCAGCATTGCCCAGCTGTCAGGGTTGGTCTGCGTAACCCCGCCGCTTTCGGTTACCGTCGTTTCAAACAGCTCGCTCGGGAGATCCTGAATAAGCACTTCCTGACCCGCCGCCATCACCGTCAGCCAGCGACAGGTGTTTTCCAGCTGGCGCACGTTGCCGGGCCAGGCCAGGCGCGTTAAGGCATTTTCCGTTTCCGGATGCAGCAGTTTTGCTTCAACGCCCAGCTCGCGTGCGGCAACCTGCAGGAAGTGTCGTGACAGGCGAGGAATATCTTCCCGGCGTTCACGCAGAGGCGGCAGGTGTACACGGATCACGTTCAGGCGGTGGAACAAGTCTTCACGGAACTTCCCTTCCTGCACCCGTAGCTCGAGGTTCTGATGGGTTGCGGCAATAATACGCACATCGACTTTAACGGCCGCGTAGCCGCCAACGCGATAAAACTGGCCGTCGGCCAGCACGCGGAGCAGCCGGGTCTGTACGTCCAGGGGCATGTCGCCTATTTCATCGAGAAACAGCGTGCCGCCGTCGGCCTGTTCAAAACGGCCCTGGCGAATCTGGTTGGCGCCGGTGAAAGCACCTTTCTCATGGCCAAACAGCTCTGACTCGATTAAATCTTTGGGAATAGCCGCCATATTAAGCGCGATAAACGGCGATTTAGCCCGCGGGCTATGGCGATGCAGGGCATGCGCCACAAGCTCTTTACCGGTACCAGATTCGCCGTTAATCAGTACGCTGATGGACGAACGCGACAGGCGGCCAATAATACGAAACACGTCCTGCATCGCCGGGGCTTCGCCGATGATGTCGGTCGTTGGCCCGTTGTCCGGCGCATTACGCGGCTGCTGCTGCTCCTGATAGTGGCTGATGGCGCGTTCAACCAGCGCCACCGCCTCGTCGATATCAAACGGTTTTGGCAGATAGTCAAAAGCACCCTGTTGATAGGCGCTAACGGCAGCGTCTAAATCCGAATGGGCAGTCATTATGATGACCGGCAGCATAGGATGGCGCTGTTTAATCTGCTTTAGCAGGGCAAGACCGTCCATGCCGGGCATACGAATATCCGACAGCAGCACGTCCGGGGTTTTGGTCGCCAGGGCGTCCAGCACCTCATTGCCGTTTTCAAAGGTGGTGCAGATCAACCCGGCTCCGGTTAACGCGCGCTCCAGTACCCAGCGGATGGAGCTATCGTCGTCAACGACCCAAACTATCCCTCGTTGCATAAAGACCTCTACTTCCGAATAGGCAGGTAAACCGAAAATTCGGTATGACCAGGCCAGCTGTTGAATTCGATTTTCCCCGAATGCTGGTCGATAAGGCTACGCGCTATGGAAAGACCAAGCCCGGTGCCACCTTCTCGCCCGCTGACCATCGGGTAGAACAACGTGTCCTGCAAATGTGCCGGGATACCCGGGCCGTTATCTTCAACGTCTATGCGTGCTGCAAGACGATAGCGCGAGCCGTGAAGCGTCAGCTGGAAAGCCGTGCGGGTGCGTAAGATAATCTCACCGCCTTCACTACCCAGCGCCTGCAGCGCATTGCGAACGATATTCAGTAAAACCTGCTCTATCTGGTCCGGATCGTGAGCAAACTCCGGCAAACTTGGATCGTAATCCCGCACAAGAGTCACGTTGTCCGGCAGCTCCATCGACACCAGCGTCACCACGCGCTCGGCAACTTTGTGAATGCTTTCGGTGACGTGCATCCCCGGCTGCTGTGGGCCTAACAGGCGGTCGACCAGATTTCTTAAACGGTCAGCCTGTTCAATAATCACTTTGGTGTATTCAGTCAGCGACGGGTCCGGCAATGCTTTACTCAGCAGCTGGGCCGCCCCCCGCAGCCCACCAAGCGGGTTTTTAATTTCATGCGCCAGCCCGCGGACTAAGTCTCTGGCGGCAATCTGCTGCGCATGCTGCAGCTGTTCCTGGCTCAGTCGACGCTGATTATCCATCGGCGCCATTTCCATCAGGATGTACCCTTCCGGCAGCTTTTGCGCCGTCAGGGAGAGAATGTGCGATCGGCCATCAATGACCAGCGTAACCTCGTTGTCGGTAAATCCCTGGCCCGCCATCAGGCTTTCCTGCATGACGCCAATGTTCAACGAGAAATAACTCAATAGATCCGGCAGAGGCGTGCCGTACAGCTTGCGTGAGCTCTGCGCCAGCAGTTGCTGAGCCGCAGGGTTGGCGTAATGTACCGCCAGCTCGTCATCCACGAGCAGGATGCTGTTGATGAGAGAATTCAGAATCTGCCCAGCATCGGGCAGCGCGCCAGTTGCCATACAGCAGTCTCCGTGCACCGTTTTAGTGCATTATAGTCTTTGGGTGACAAAAAACAGCGTCACAGGGGATTCCGGTGGAGAAAAAAGCCCATCCGGAGATGGGCCAAAGTTTCCACGGCAACAAAAAACTCCTAACGCCCTTCGCGCCACAGCTGCGTTGGCTGCCCTTACTCACCCTGGTCACATAGTTACCTATGCTTTCAGGGATTCACTCAGTTGCCGTCTTGCTGCAACGCGAAATTCGTTGGATTTCTAAATTATTAGACGCTGTAGTACAGCTCGAACTCTACCGGGTGCGGAGTCATGCGTACGCGGTCGTTTTCTTCGATACGCAGCGCGATGTAAGCATCGATAGCGTCGTTGGTGAATACGCCACCTGCGGTCAGGAACTCACGGTCTTCGTTCAGAGCGTTCAGTGCTTCTTCCAGAGAACCTGCAACCTGTGGGATCTCTTTCGCTTCTTCTGGCGGCAGGTCATACAGGTTTTTGTCCATGGCTTCGCCAGGGTGGATCTTGTTCTTAATACCGTCCAGGCCGGCCATCAGCAGCGCTGCGAAGCACAGGTATGGGTTCGCCGCTGGGTCCGGGAAGCGCACTTCGATACGACGTGCTTTTGGCGACGCAACAACCGGGATACGAATAGAAGCAGAACGGTTACGGGCAGAGTACGCCAGCATTACTGGTGCTTCGTAGCCTGGGACCAGACGCTTGTAGGAGTTAGTGGTTGGGTTCGCCAAGGCGTTGATCGCTTTAGCGTGTTTGATAACACCACCGATGTAGTACAGCGCTTGCTCAGACAGGCCTGCGTATTTGTCGCCGGAGAACAGGTTTACGCCGTTCTTGGACAGGGACATGTGGCAGTGCATACCAGAACCGTTATCGCCAAACATTGGTTTAGGCATAAAGGTCGCGGTTTTACCGTAGGCGTGAGCAACGTTGTGCACAACGTATTTGTAGATCTGAATTTCGTCAGCTTTTTTGGTCATGGTGTTGAAGCGGGTAGCCACTTCGTTCTGACCAGCGGTCGCTACTTCGTGGTGGTGAGCTTCAACAACCAGGCCCATCTGCTCCATGGTCAGACACATAGCAGAACGCAGATCCTGAGCGGAGTCGACCGGTGGAACCGGGAAGTAACCGCCTTTCACAGCAGGACGGTGGCCTTTGTTACCGCCTTCGTATTTGGTGCCGGTGTTCCATGCGCCTTCGATATCATCGATAGCAACGTGGGAGCCGGAGATAGAGCTGCCGAAACGAATGTCGTCGAACAGGAAGAATTCTGGCTCTGGCCCGAACAGAACGGTGTCTGCGATGCCGGTAGAGCGCAGGTAGTCTTCAGCGCGTTTTGCAATGGAACGCGGGTCACGGTCGTAGCCCTGCATGGTGCCTGGCTCGAGAATGTCGCAGCGGATAATCAGGGTAGAATCCGCGAAGAACGGGTCGATAACCGCCGTCGTTGGATCTGGCATCAGCACCATGTCGGATTCGTTGATACCTTTCCAGCCACCAATCGAGGAGCCGTCAAACATTTTGCCTTCTTCGAAGAAGTCAGCATTCACCTGATGAGCAGGGATAGTGACGTGCTGTTCTTTACCTTTAGTATCGGTAAAGCGCAGATCAACAAACTTTACTTCATGCTCATTCAGCATCGTCAAAACGTGTTCAGCGGACATACTTAAACTCTCCCGGATTGGTGTAGTCGTCGTGGTAACGAGGTAATCAAACACTTCTTAATGTGGCTTTTCGCCATAAAATGTTTAAAGCGAAATCTGTGCCAACTTTTAAATCACCCTAAAAAGGCGCTATCATGCGCACCATAGTGCAAAAGGGCTGCACCAGGATGAATATTTTGCACCAATATAGTGCTTCAGATTAAAACCTGAGCACCATATTGGTGCAATTTACGTTATAGCTCCCTTTTTAGCTCCGTGAAAGCGATCACAATCCCTTACTTTCTATATTGTTTGTAAAGGTTCTTTGTGATCCTGTTCTGTCCTTCGATTAATACGTGTACAATAACGCGCTATTTCTAATGCCTGAGGCAAAGTTGTGATCGAAAATCTGCGTAATATCGCCATCATCGCGCACGTTGACCATGGTAAAACTACCCTGGTTGATAAGCTGCTGCAGCAATCTGGTACTTTCAGTAACGAACGTGCTGAAGCCACTGAACGCGTGATGGACTCCAATGACCTGGAGAAAGAGCGTGGGATTACCATCCTCGCTAAAAACACCGCTATCAAATGGAATGACTATCGTATCAACATCGTTGATACCCCAGGACACGCCGACTTCGGTGGTGAAGTTGAGCGCGTAATGTCAATGGTTGACTCCGTTCTGCTGGTGGTTGATGCAATGGATGGCCCAATGCCGCAGACGCGCTTCGTAACCAAAAAGGCGTTTGCCCATGGTTTGAAGCCGATCGTGGTTATCAACAAAGTTGACCGCCCTGGCGCGCGTCCTGACTGGGTTGTTGATCAGGTCTTCGACCTGTTCGTTAACCTTGATGCGACCGACGAGCAGCTCGACTTCCCAATTATTTATGCATCCGCACTGAACGGCATCGCGGGCATGGATCACAATGATATGGCAGCGGACATGACTCCACTGTATCAGGCCATTGTCGATCGCGTACCGGCACCGAACGTTGACCTCGACGGTCCACTGCAGATGCAAATTTCCCAGCTGGACTACAACAACTACGTTGGCGTTATCGGCATCGGCCGCATCAAACGCGGCAAAGTGAAGCCAAACCAGCAGATCACTATCATTGATAGCGAAGGGAAAACCCGTAACGGTAAAGTCGGTAAAGTTCTGACCCACCTGGGCCTGGAGCGTATCGAGTCTACCGAAGCCGAAGCGGGCGATATCATCGCCATCACCGGCCTGGGCGAGCTGAACATCTCCGACACCATTTGCGACCCGCAAAATGTTGAAGCGCTGCCAGCGCTGTCCGTAGATGAGCCAACCGTTTCCATGTTCTTCAACGTAAATACCTCTCCGTTCTGCGGTAAAGAAGGTAAGTTCGTGACCTCTCGTCAGATTCTGGATCGTCTGAACAAAGAGCTGGTACACAACGTTGCGCTGCGTGTTGAAGAAACCGAAGATGCGGATGCATTCCGCGTATCCGGCCGTGGTGAGCTGCACCTCTCCGTTCTTATCGAAAACATGCGTCGTGAAGGTTTCGAGCTGGCGGTATCCCGTCCGAAAGTTATCTTCCGCGAAATCGACGGCCGTAAACAAGAGCCGTTCGAAAACGTAACGCTGGATATCGAAGAGCAGCATCAGGGTTCCGTGATGCAGGCGCTCGGCGAGCGTAAAGGCGACCTGAAAAACATGAATCCGGACGGCAAAGGCCGCGTGCGTCTTGACTACGTGATTCCAAGCCGTGGTCTGATTGGCTTCCGTAACGAATTCATGACCATGACCTCCGGTACCGGTCTGCTGTACTCCACCTTCAGCCACTATGACGATATCCGTCAGGGCGAAGTGGGCCAGCGTCAGAACGGCGTGCTGATCTCCAACGGTCAGGGTAAAGCGGTTGCGTTTGCTCTGTTCGGCCTGCAGGATCGCGGCAAGCTGTTCCTGGGCCACGGGGCTGAAGTTTACGAAGGCCAGATCATCGGTATTCACAGTCGTTCTAACGACCTGACCGTTAACTGCCTGACCGGTAAGAAGCTGACCAACATGCGTGCTTCCGGTACTGACGAAGCGACCACTCTGGTTCCTGCGCAGAAAATGACCCTGGAGCAAGCTCTGGAGTTCATCGATGACGACGAACTGGTAGAAGTGACTCCGCTGTCCGTGCGTATTCGTAAGCGCCACCTGACTGAAAACGACCGCAAACGTGCGGGTCGTGGTAGCAAAGAAGCGTAAGTTTCTTTTCTGCAGTCCATTGAAGCCCTACCTGCAAAGGTGGGGCTTTTTTTATTTTACCTCTCAGAATGCTCAACGTTGCTTTCCTCTGATAGTCAAAGCCAGCCTTTCCCGCTACAGTTATTTCTCCATGTCGGAAAGGAGGTGCGCATGCTGTATATCTTTGATTTAGGTAACGTCATCGTTGATATCGACTTTAATCGCGTACTGGGCGTCTGGAGCGATTACAGCCGGGTGCCGTTAGCCAACCTGCAGAAAAGTTTCGCGATGGGAGAAACCTTCCATCAGCACGAACGTGGGCAAATAACGGATGAAGTGTTTGCCGAACGCCTGTGCCATGAAATGGACGTTGCGCTGAGCTACGAGCAGTTTGCCGCGGGCTGGCAGGCCATTTTCGTTGGCCTGCGCAAAGAGACGATTGGCGTCATGCAAAAACTCCGCGAGCAGGGACATCGCGTCGTGGTCCTTTCCAATACCAACCGCCTGCACACCGGATTCTGGCCTGATGAATACCCGGAAGTGGCGCAATCGGCCGATAAAATCTATCTCTCCCAGGAAATGGGGATGCGCAAGCCGGACGCGGAAATCTACCTCAACGTGCTGCAGGAAGAAGGATTCTCTGCGGATCAGGCCGTGTTCTTCGATGACAACGCCGACAATATTCACGGCGCGCGGGCATTAGGTATTACCAGTATTCAGGTGCTCGACAAGCAGACCATTCCAGACTGGTTTGCTAAGCAGGGATGAGCAAAAGCGTGCCACGTAAAACTGCGCATCGTCTCAGGCCGCTCTGGGCCTGGGGCAAACTGCTGTGGCAGCGTATCGATCAGGACAACATGACGACGCTGGCAGGCAACCTCGCCTATGTGTCTTTGCTGTCACTGGTGCCGCTGGTGGCGGTCGTATTTGCGCTGTTCGCCGCGTTTCCGATGTTTGCCGATATCAGCGTTCAGCTGCGCCATTTTGTCTTTGCCAATTTTATGCCGGCCACCGGGGACGTGATTCAGCGCTACATCGAACAGTTTGTCGCCAACTCCAATAAAATGACGGCGGTGGGGGCTGTCGGGCTGATTGTGACCTCGCTGCTGCTGATGTATGCGGTAGACAGCGCGCTAAATACCATCTGGCGCAGCAAACGCGTGCGGCCAAAAGTGTATTCCTTTGCCATTTACTGGATGATCCTGACGCTCGGGCCACTTTTGGCCGGGGCAAGCCTGGCGATCAGCTCTTATCTCCTGTCTTTGCGCTGGGCTTCCGAACTGAACAGCATGCTGGATGAAGTGCTGCGCATTTTCCCTCTGCTGCTCTCCTGGCTTTCGTTTTGGCTGCTCTACAGCCTGGTGCCGACGACCAGCGTGCGGGCCAGGGACGCCATGATAGGCTCTCTGGTGGCCGCGTTGCTGTTTGAGCTGGGCAAGAAGGGGTTTGCCCTCTACATCACCATGTTCCCCTCTTACCAGCTGATTTACGGCGTGCTGGCGGTTATCCCCATATTATTTGTCTGGGTCTATTGGACCTGGTGTATTGTGTTGCTGGGGGCGGAAATCACCGCCTCGCTGGGCGACTACCGAAAATTACGACAAGCTGCAGAGCAGGAAGAACTGGAAGAACCATGATTGCATTAATTCAGCGCGTAACCCGTGCCAGCGTCACCGTGGAGGGTGAGGTGACGGGTGAAATTGGCCCCGGACTTTTGGTGTTGTTGGGTGTCGAAAAAGAAGATAACGAACAAAAAGCCAATCGCCTGTGCGAGCGCGTTCTGGGGTATCGAATCTTCAGCGACGAGCAGGGCAAGATGAACCTCAACGTTCAGCAGGCGGGCGGCAGCCTGCTGGTGGTGTCTCAGTTCACGCTGGCTGCGGACACTGAACGCGGCATGCGGCCGAGCTTCTCCGGTGGCGCGGCGCCACAGCAGGCTGAAGCTCTCTATGAGTACTTTGTCGGGCGCTGCAAGCAGCAGGGGATAGAAGCCCCCACCGGGCGATTTGCCGCCGATATGCAGGTTTCACTAATTAATGATGGGCCGGTGACGTTCTGGCTGCAGGTATAACCCTCGCCACCGGCCCGCGCAACGAGAGAGCAACGTATGTATCACCTTCGTGTGCCACAAACAGAAGAAGAACTTGACCGTTATTACCAGTTCCGCTGGGAAATGTTGCGCCAGCCGCTACACCAGCCTAAAGGCTCCGAGCGCGATGCATGGGATGCGATGGCGCATCATCAGATGGTGGTGGATGAAGAGGGTAATACCGTTGCCGTAGGCCGCCTTTATATTAATGCCGATAACGAAGCCGCGATTCGGTTTATGGCGGTACACCCTTCGGTTCAGGATAAAGGTTTAGGTACGCTGGTAGCGATGGCTCTGGAGTCCGTAGCGCGGCAGGAAGGCGTTAAGCGCGTAACCTGCAGTGCACGTGAAGATGCCGTGGCGTTTTTCTCCAAGCTGGGCTTTGTTAACCAGGGCGAAATCACAACCCCGCAAACCACGCCTGTACGCCACTTCCTGATGATTAAGCCGGTCGCCACGCTTGACGATATCCTTCACCGGGGCGACTGGTGTGGGCAGCTGCAGCAGGCCTGGTACGAACATATCCCGCTTAGCGAGAAAATGGGCGTGCGCATACAGCAGTACACCGGGCAAAAATTCATTACTACGATGCCGGAAACGGGCAACCAGAATCCGCACCATACGCTCTTCGCGGGGAGCCTGTTCTCGCTGGCCACGTTAACCGGCTGGGGACTTATCTGGCTGATGTTGCGTGAGCGGCATCTGGGCGGCACGATTATTCTGGCCGATGCCCATATCCGCTATAGCAAACCGATCACCGGGAAACCGGGGGCAACCGCCGATTTAGGATCTTTGAGCGGCGATCTGGACAGGCTTGCCCGTGGCCGTAAAGCTCGCGTTGCGCTTGAGGTTGAGCTTTACGGCAATGAAACGCCCGGCGCCGTATTTGAAGGTGTTTATCTCGTGCTGCCCGCTAAGCCGTTTGGCCCCCTGGAAGAGGGCGGTAACGAAGAGGAGTGATCCCTGGACGCAGGTTACGCGCCGGGAACTTCTCCATTATGCATAGTCTGTTGGATCTGTTGCCCGCTGGCGCCTGTGGCCTGCAGGCTGCCGTTTACTGTCGGTTTCAGAGCCGAATTGGCTGATACCTGCCCGGTAACCGAAACCTGCAGGTTACCGTCGCCCTCGAGCGGAAGAGAAGGCCAGCCCCAGGCGTGCAGCACGTTCACCGGCACGCTCTGGCCCTTCAGGCTAACGCTGACGGCCCGTTGAGGCGTTTGGCTCACGGTTGCCGTTGCTTCCAGTAATCCTTTCCCGGCGAAGGCGCTCAGCTCCGTGATCGCCACCTGGCTCTGATTTGCCGTTAACGACAGCGACGGGCGGCGCACGTCAACCCGGTTAAAGGTGGCGGCGGCGGCATTAAACGAGGCATTGCCTGACCAAATTCCCCATTGATGATCCCGCGCCAGCTGAATATTCGTCGCTGTACCATCCAGGCCTGTCATTTGGAACGGCCATGCCGGGTCGATATCGATAATCAGATTGCGATTAGCCGAAAACTTTTTCACCGTGATGCTATTCAGCCAGTCCGGAAGCGTCTCCATCCACAGGGCCTTCCAGTTGGATGGCAGCGTATATTCGAGCCCGCCCACGACGACTTCATCCATCACCGCCTGATTACCCTCGCGCAACCATTGCCCGGAAGCGCGGACTAAACCGCCTTCCCAGCGGGAGCTGAACTGGCGGAGCGTGGCCGCAGCTGGAGCAAAATCGACGTTTACGATCGGATCCTGCAAATGCAGCGAGCCGTTGATGAACTCGCTGGCGTTCATCGACAGCTGGCCGTCATCGCTTTGCCAGCCTCCGTTAGCCAACGTCAGATTACGCAGGCTAAGGGCCAGGTCGCTCACCGCCCACTCTTTCCCTTCCAGCCGCGCATCGGTTATCTCAAGGCGATCGATGGTTAACGAGGGAATCGACGTCACCGGCGCTAGAAAATCGCTGAGCGATTTTGCCGTTTGCAGGCGAATATCGTTCAGGCGTAGGCTGCCAACCTCCCACGAGCCGTCGGCATTGCGGTGGGCGTTGCCGGTCAGCGAGCCACGTGCAACGTCCGCACCGAGAGTGGTCAGCGTGACTTGTTCATTATCCAGGTTTCCCTGCAGCAAGACGTTGCTGGCGTTGACGCCATTAAGCGTCAGTGAGCCCGCGCTGAAGGCTATAGTGGCTTTATTGCCCAGTACTTTCCCGGCCTGAGGCCTCCAGGGTGAAACGCCGCCCTCAACGCGCTGAGCGCTGAGGTTCCACTCGCTATCCGGGCTGTTAATGGCCATATCCTGCAGCTGCAGTTTATCTGCCTCAAGCGGGAGCGGAACGGCGTTCGAACTGAGATTCAGCGTTCCCTGCTGGAGCAAAATAGTGTCGACATAGAGTGGCTGAGAAAACTGTCGCGTACTCAGGCCAATATCCACGTTCTTTGCTACCAGCGTTGCGGGCTGGCCGCTGCGGCCAAAAGTAACGTTATGAAACATCAGGTGAGTGGGCGAAGACCAGTCGTGTTCCATCTCATTGAAAGAGAGATGGTAGTTGGTTTTTTCATTCACCCAGCTGCTGATTTGGCCAGCGCCCCAGCGGGTTTGCAGCAGGATGTAAAAGGCAATCAGCGCCAGTATGACAAGGCCCAACAGGATAAGAACCAGCTTTCCGAGGAATTTCATTGCCTTCCGCTCCATTGAGTTTCGCTAAGGGTGTTATGCCCCATTTACCGCTATAGCTCAAGGAAGGGATTGTCAAAGGAGGTTTCGCGCCGGCAAAAACAGCCGCCGGCGCGTGAGGGAGTTACGCTTTTTCCGGAGGGAAAACCAGGTTCAAAATAATGGCTGTGATCCCGCCAGCGGCAATGCCTGAGGAAAGCAGGGTTTTCAGCCAGTCTGGTGCAAACTGCAAAATCAGCGGCTGCTGGGAGACGCCCAGACCCACGGCGAGCGACAGGGCGATAATCATAATCGCGCGGCGGTTTAGCGGTTCGCGGGAAACAATACGTACGCCGGAGGCCGCAATGGTGCCGAACATCACAATCGTTGCGCCGCCGAGAACCGGCTCAGGAATGTGCTGCACGAAGCCACTGACCGCCGGGAATAAGCCAAGCACGATCAGCATCAGCGCGACAACAAAACCGACATAGCGGCTGGCAACGCCGGTCAGCTGAATGACGCCATTGTTCTGACCAAAGCAGGAGTTAGGGAAGGTATTGAACACGGCAGAAACGCAGGAGTTGAGGCCGTTTGCCAGCACGCCACCCTTCAGACGCTTCATGTAAAGTGGGCCAGAAACCGGCTGCTCTGATACGTCAGAGGTGGCGGTGATATCGCCGATGGTTTCCAGCGAGGTCACCATAAAGACCAGCATCAGCGGGATAAGCAGGCTCCAGTCGATGCCAAGGCCGTAATACAGCGGCATTGGTACCATTATAAGGTCGGTGTTAGCTGGCTGAGTTGTGGCAGGCAGCATGTCCAGCGCCCAGGCCAGCAGATAGCCCACGGCCATTGCAATAACCAGCGAGGCTACGCGCAGGTAAGGGTTACGCTGGCGGTTTAGCAGGATAATAACCAGCAGAACCGCGCCCGCCAGCAGCAGGTTTTTCGGCGCGCCAAAGGTATGGTCAGCCATTGCGCCGTAGCCGCCGCCGATAGAAGTTAGCCCAACCTGAATCAGCGACAGGCCGATAATCATCACCACCACGCCGGAAACCAGCGGCGTAATAATGCGGCGGGCCAGGTGCAGGACGCGAGAAATCAGCATTTCCGTGCAGCTGGCAAGCATCAGGGTACCGAACAGCGCGGCCATCATCGTCGGCACGTCCGCGCCGCCGTTTTTTAGCGCCATACCGCCCATAATCAGCGGTGAAACAAAGTTAAAGCTGGTGCCCTGAATCGACAACAGGCCTGAACCTACCGGCCCCCAGGCTTTGATTTGAATAATCGAAGCCACGCCAGAGGCAAACAAAGACATGCTGATAATGTGCTGAGTGTCTGATGCCGGTAACCCCAACGCCTGGCAAATTAACAATGCCGGGGTAATCACCGCCACAAACATAGCCAGCAGGTGCTGACAGGCGGCGAAAAGCGTTTGTGGAAGCGGCGGGCGATCTTCAAGGCGATAGATTAGTTCGCTCGGTTGAGTCTGCGCAACCGGTTGCGCATTTTCTGACTCTACGGCATTGACGGACATCAGGCGTTATCTCGTGGCTGGAAAAGCGCTGATTTTAACGGACTGAACGGTAAAAGCAAACGATTGCCAGCATGTGAGGGTAAGAGTGAAATGTCATAAATCAGTCATTATTTATAACTGATACGCGTTTTTTGGTTAAAATGTGCCGGCTGATTTCATGAATGACGGAAAAACAGCAAAGGATAATTAAGCGCGCGACTAATGGATGCGCAATAAAGGAGCACTGCAATGTTTCATCTTGATACCCTTTCTACTCTGGTGGCCGCTACGTTAGTCCTGCTTCTGGGGCGTAAAATGGTCCACTCCGTCCCTTTTCTCAAGAAGTACACCATTCCTGAACCCGTCGCTGGTGGGCTGCTGGTCGCCGTTGCGCTGCTGGTCCTGAAAAAAAGCATGGGTTGGGAAATTGAGTTTGATATGAGCCTCAAAGATCCTTTGATGCTCGCTTTCTTTGCCACTATCGGCCTGAACGCCAATATCGCCAGCTTGCGCAAGGGCGGGAAGGTGGTGGGGATTTTCCTGCTTATCGTCGTTGGGCTGCTGGTGATGCAGAACGCTATTGGCATCGGTATGGCCAGCATGCTGGGGCTCGATCCGCTGATGGGGCTGCTGGCAGGCTCGATAACCTTATCCGGCGGGCACGGTACCGGTGCGGCCTGGGGCAAGCTCTTTACCGAGCGCTATGGCTTCCAGAATGCGACGGAGGTTGCCATGGCCTGTGCGACCTTTGGCCTGGTGCTGGGGGGGTTAATTGGCGGCCCGGTTGCTCGCTATCTGGTGAGGCATTCTTCTACGCCGAATGGCGCCCCGGATGATAATGAAATTCCCGGCGCGTTTGAAAAGCCTGACGTAGGGCGTGTCATTACGTCCCTGGTGCTGATTGAAACTATTGCCCTGATTGCCATTTGCCTGACGGCCGGACGCGTCGTTGCCGGATTGCTGCAGGGGACGCTGTTTGAGCTGCCGACGTTTGTCTGCGTGCTGTTTGTCGGCGTCATTCTCAGTAATTTACTGGCGGCGGTGGGGTTTTACCGCGTCTACGAGCGTGCGGTTTCGGTGTTGGGCAACGTTTGCCTGTCGCTGTTCCTGGCGATGGCGTTAATGAGCCTTAAACTTTGGGAGCTGGCTTCTCTGGCGCTGCCTATGCTGGCTATTCTGGCCGTTCAAACGCTGTTTATGGCGCTATATGCCATCTTTGTGACCTGGCGTTTTATGGGCAAAAACTACGATGCGGCGGTGCTGGCCGCCGGTCACTGTGGTTTTGGCATGGGCGCCACGCCGACGGCTATTGCTAACATGCAGGCAATTACCGAGCGGTTTGGCCCGTCGCATATGGCGTTTCTGGTGGTGCCGATGGTGGGAGCGTTCTTTATCGACATCGTGAATGCGGTGGTGATCAAGCTGTTCCTGATGCTGCCGCTGTTTGCTTAAGCGTTGGAGTAGCGTTCGGTTTCCGGCATCCAGCGTTCAATCAGCGCCTTAGCCTGTTCGGGATAGCGTTCGTGAATATGGCGCGCCAGGCGCTGAACCTGCGGGATCATCCCCTGGTCCCGCAGCAGGTCGGCCACTTTGAATTCTGCGTTACCCGTCTGGCGAGTTCCAAGCAGCTCGCCAGGCCCTCGAATCTCCAGGTCTTTTTGCGCAATCACAAAGCCATCGTTGCTGTCTCTCAGCACCTGCAGGCGAAGCTGCGCCGTTTTGGATAGCGGGGATTTATACAGCAACACGCAATGAGAGGCCACCGCGCCACGGCCTACGCGGCCGCGCAGCTGGTGGAGTTGCGCAAGCCCTAAACGTTCGGGGTTTTCAATAATCATCAGGCTGGCGTTGGGCACATCCACGCCGACTTCAATCACCGTGGTGGCGACCAGAAGATGCAGTTCACCTAGCTTAAAGGCCTGCATCACCGCCTGTTTTTCCTGCGGCTTCATACGCCCGTGCACCAGGCCAATATTAAGCTCCGGCAGCGCGGTTTTGAGCTCTTCCCAGGTGACTTCTGCCGCCTGGGCTTCCAGCAGTTCAGACTCTTCAATCAGCGTGCAAACCCAGTAAGCCTGGCGTTTCTCGTCGCGGCAGGCGCTGCGTACGCGCTCGATTATCTCGCCCCGTCGGGTATCGGCTATCGCAACGGTGGTGACCGGCGTTCGTCCCGGCGGCAGCTCGTCAATAACGGAAGTATCAAGGTCGGCATAGGCGGTCATCGCCAGCGTGCGCGGAATAGGGGTCGCGGTCATGATCAACTGATGAGGGTGAAAGCCCTGAATCTGGCCTTTTTCCCACAGCGCCAGGCGCTGATGAACGCCAAAACGGTGCTGTTCATCAATGATAACCAGCGCCAGTCCGGCAAACTGTACCTGTTCCTGGAAAATAGCGTGAGTGCCGACCACCATTGAAACCTGACCGCTGGCGATGGCTTCCTGTTGCGCAATTCTGGCCTTCCCTTTCTGCTTTCCGGCAAGCCAGCCCACTTCGATGCCTAATGGTTCAAACCACAGACGGAAGTTATTGGCGTGCTGTTCTGCCAGCAGCTCGGTAGGTGCCATCAGGCCAACCTGCTTCCCATGAGCAATAGCTCTCAGCGCGGCAAGTGCGGCAACCAGCGTTTTACCGGAACCCACATCGCCCTGTACCAGGCGCATCATGGGGACGTCCAGCGCCATATCGCGTTCTATTTCTGCCACGACTCGCGCCTGTGCCCCGGTAGGTTTAAAGGGCAGGGCAGCAAGCAGTTGGTTTTTTAGCTCGTCGTGATTGCCCAGCTGCAGCGCATGGTAACGCTGTGCCCCGGCGCGTAGTGCCAGCATGCTCAGGTTATGGGCAAGCAGTTCTTCGAGGATCAGCCGCTGCTGCGCAGGATGCTTACCGGTTTCGAGATCGGCCAGTTTCATGTCCGGCGGCGGGCGGTGCAGGGTGCGTAACGCTTCCGGCAGGCTCATCATGCCCTGGCTCAGCTCGGCGGGCAGAAGCTCGGTAATTGCGCAGGTATCCAGCAGCTCAAGCGCCTGATCGGTCAACTTACGCAGTGTGGCCTGGCGGATGCCTTCAGTTGTCGGGTAAACCGGCGTGAGCGTTTCCTGCAGATCCGGCGTGCTGAGATCCCCCTGAATGCGGTATTCAGGATGGAACATCTCGGCACCGTATTTACCGCGTTTGGCTTCACCGTAAGCGAGCACGCGCTTTCCGGTGGAAAGGCTGTTCTTCATCGCCGCGTTGAAATTAAAGAAGCGCAGGGTAAGAATGCCGGTGCCGTCGCTAATCTGGCAGGTCATCATTCGGCGGCCGCCGAAGGAGATATTGCAGTTCAGCACTTCACCTTCCACCGTGGCGTAAAGGCCGGGTTGGAGATCGTTAATGGGGTAGAGATGGGTGCGGTCTTCGTAGCGAAGCGGCAGGTGCAGCAGTAAATCCTGAATCGTGTGCAGGCCAATTTTGGCCAGCTTGCCGCTCTGGCTGGCACCCACTCCGGCAAGCGTGCTTAGCGGTATGGCATCCAGCAGGCGGCCTTTCATGGCTTACTTCGCTGACTGCATCGTTGCCCACCATGCGGCATCAGCTTCTATCTCACCCTGCTGATTCACATGTGGGTACGGTAAGCCTTTACGGCGGGAGACGTTCGCCAGCACAGGGTAACCGCCTTCAAACAGCAATCTCTGCTGCTCTGATTCCGGTAACGTACTGTTTTCGCGGCGATACATGCCTGCATTTTGACGCTGGCGCTGAGCTTCATACAGAATCAGCGCGGAGGCAACGGAGACGTTCAGCGACTGCACCATGCCAATCATCGGGATGATGATGTCCTGGTCAGCAAGCGCTAGCGCCTCTTCGGTAATGCCGGTTTTTTCCTGCCCCATCAGAATGCAGGTTGGGCGGGTATAGTCTATCTCACGGAAATCGACGGCTTTATCGGAAAGATGAGTGGCCAGAATCTGCATTCCGCTGCTTTTTAGCTGAGTAACGGCCTCGCCGATAGTCTTGTGCGTTTTGACTTCAACCCAGGAGTTGCTTCCTGCAGCGGCAGACGCCATGGTGCGCATACGGTTTCCGGGCCAAACGGCGTGCACTTCATGCACGCCTACGGCATCGGCGGTACGGATGATGGCGGAGACGTTATGGGGCTTATGCACCTGCTCCATACACACGGTCAGGTCCGGCTGGCGTCTGGCGAGCATCTCGCAAATACGCGCATAACGTTGAGGATTCATAACACTAATTTCTGTTGCGGGTAACTTTAATCACATCCGGCATCACGCGAATTTTGCGCATGATGTTAGCCAGATGGACGCGATCCCGGGCTGTCAGACGAATAAAGGCGCTGTACACTCGGCCGTCTTTCTCTTCGGTATTCAGGCTTTGAATATTAGAGCCAGCGGTATTGATTGCCGCGGTGAGATTCGCCAAAGCGCCCTGGTGGTTAAACATGTCCACCTTGATCTCGGTGATGAACTCCTGCTCGGTCTCTTTATCCCACTCCACGGCCATAAACTTCTCAGGCTCTTTCTGGTAGCCACGAATATTTCGACAGGATTCATGGTGGATAACCAGCCCTTTGCCCGGGCTGACGTGAGCGACGATAGGATCGCCTGGAATTGGGCGGCAACACTTAGCGAAGGTGATCAATACGCCGTCGGCGCCTTTGATCGGTAAATTGCTGTGGCCTGTCGATGCCGTAGTACCGGGTTGAGCGGTAATCGACGATTCACCCTGCAGGTTTTTCGCCACCACCACGCTCATCGCGTTACCGAGGCCAATTTCAGCCAGTAGATCGTCAAGAGACGCAAGCTTCATGCGGTCCAGCTCACGCTGGAGATTTTCCGCCGGAATTTCTGCCAGTTTACGGCTACCGCCCAGCGCATGGTTGAGCAGACGGCGACCCAGGCTTACGGAGTCATCACGCTTAAGGTTTTTCAGCATCTGGCGAATTTTGGCGCGAGCTTTCGAGCTGACGACAAAATTGAGCCATGCGGCGTTTGGCCGCGCGCCAGGCGCAGTGATGATTTCGATAGTTTGCCCGCTGGTCAAAGACTGTGAAAGCGGGTACGGCTGGCGGTCGACGCGAGCGCCGACGCAAGCGTGGCCGATATCGGTATGCACGGCGTAGGCAAAGTCCACCGGCGTCGCGCCAGCGGGCAGCTCTACAATGCGGCCTTCCGGGGTGAAAACGTAAATCTCATCCGGGAACAGATCGGATTTTACGCTCTCGATAAATTCAAACGAACTACCGGCGCTTTGCTGCAGCTCCAGCAGGCTCTGCATCCAGCGCTGAGCGCGAATTTGCGCGGTAGTGCTGCTTTCGCCCTGTTCTTTATAAGCCCAGTGCGCAGCGACCCCCATTTCCGCCATCTGATCCATGTCTTCGGTACGGATTTGCACTTCAACCGGGACGCCGTGCGGCCCAATCATTGAGGTGTGCAGAGACTGATAGCCGTTCGCTTTCGGAATGGCGATGTAGTCTTTAACCCGGCCCGGACGAGGCTTGTAGAGGCTGTGCATTTGCCCGAGGACTCGATAGCAGGTGTCCATATCGTGGACAATGACGCGAAACGCGTAGATATCCATGATCGAATGGAAACGCTGTTCTTTGAGCGTCATCTTGCAGTAAATGGAGTAAAGGTGCTTCTCGCGACCGCTTACGCGGCAGGGGATGCCTGCTTCCTGTAAACGCCCGTCGATTTCCGAGAGGATCTTTTGAATCATCTCTTTGCGGTTACCGCGCGCCGCTTTTACCACTTCTTTTATGACGCGGTAGCGGTTTGGGTAAAGCGCTTCAAAGCCGAGCTCTTCCAGTTCGGTTTTCAGGTGATGAATACCGAGGCGGTGAGCGAGTGGGCTGTAGATTTCGAGGGTTTCACGGGCAATGCGTCGACGCTTATCCGGGCGCAGTGACCCGAGCGTACGCATGTTGTGGGTACGGTCAGCAAGCTTGATCAAAATGACGCGGATATCCTGCACCATCGCCATGATCATTTTGCGGAAGTTTTCGGCCTGAGCCTCTTTCTTATCGCGGAACTTCAGTTTGTCTAGCTTAGAAACCCCTTCCACCAGTTCGGCAACGCTTTTGCCAAACAGCTGTTCCATATCCTGGTAGGTGGCCGGGGTGTCTTCAATCACGTCATGCAGAAGCGCTGCCATGAGCGTTTCATGGTCGAGTTTCATCTCGGCCAGGATACAGGCAACGGCGACTGGATGGGTGATGTAGGGTTCACCGCTTGAACGAGTTTGTCCCTCGTGAGCATCACGTGCGACAAGGTATGCCTGCCGGAGGCGCTTAATTTGCTCCTCTGGCAGATAACTTTGAATCAGCTGATTCAGGCTTTCAAACAGATACAAGGGCTACCCGCAGGCTAATTAACGACGACCTTCAGCAATAGCAGTTACGGCCTGCAGTTCTGCGGCTTCCTGCTCTTGCTGTTCCTGGCGCTCACGCACATCGAGAATCTGGTTGGTGATCAACCCTTCTTCGATTTCACGCAGTGCGATAACGGTCGTTTTATCGTTTTCTTCCGGTACCAGCGGATCTTTACCGCCAACCTGCATCTGACGAGCGCGACGCGCGGCCACAAGTACCAGGTCAAAACGGTTACCAATTTTCTCTACAGCGTCCTGAACGGTTACGCGTGCCATAATTAAAATGCTCCACAGGTGAAGAAATGACTGGGCATGATACTGAAACTGGTGTCAGTCTGCCAATAGTTTGCTGATTAAAGCGTCATGTCGCATCTTTTGGCGACCCATTCGTAGACGCTCGGCACGAATGATTATCTTTAAATCAGACAGGGCGGTATCGAAGTCGTCATTAACGATAAGGTAATCATACTCCGCATAGTGACTCATTTCCGCAACGGCTTGCGCCATGCGTTTTGCAATCACTTCTTCGCTGTCCTGGCCGCGGCCACGCAGGCGGCGGTCAAGCTCGTCTTTTGACGGCGGCAGAATAAAGATACTGCGGGCCTGAGGCATTTTCTGACGAATCTGCTCTGCACCCTGCCAGTCGATATCCAAAAATACATCCACGCCGGTTGCCAGGACGTTTTCAATCGCGCGACGCGACGTACCGTAGTAGTTACCAAACACTTCCGCATGCTCAAGAAAAGCGTCTTCAGCGATCATCTGCTGAAATTCGTCTTTGCTGACAAAGAAGTAATGTTCCCCGTGATTTTCACCAGGGCGCACACCACGAGTGGTATGAGAGATGGAAACCTGGGTGTCATACAGCGGTTGTGTCTTTAACAAAGCCTGGATGAGGCTGGATTTACCCGCGCCACTTGGAGCGGAAACAATATAAAGCGTGCCTTGAGCCATGAGTTCTAACTTAATCGGTATGCATAAAGGGAAGAGCGTCTACCGGCATATTATACACACCGCCGCCGTGGTACGTAGATTTTGTCATCGGCTGGCGCTTTTTTTCTCGTGTTTTACGCGATGTTTTCCACTTCTTTGCTGCTTTCTATGTAACAAAACAGGTTTTTAGGGCGCCATCTCGCGTGAGGAGTAATTCTCGCTCGTGAAAAATGCAGTACCTGGTTATACCTCCGCTGAGAAAGATAATGGGGGCAACATGAAAGGGATAGCATTAGTACTGAGCGTTGTTTTACTTAACGTCACGGCCACTGTGTCGGCCTCGTGCCCGGCATGGTCAGCGCTAAGAACACAGACAGAAATTGAAAGTCTGGCGAAGCGGCTCGCCATTCTGGATGACTCTTACTTTCAGCAGGGAAAAAGCCTGGTGAGTGATGCGGTTTACGACAACTTGCAGGCGACACTCTCCGTATGGCGGCGTTGTGTTAAGCCGGGAATAGATGGAGAACCCGTCAGGATGGGCTCCGCAGGGCGCTTCCCTCATCCTGTTGCACATACCGGACTCAAAAAGTTGCCGGATAAACGAGCTGTTGCGCTATGGGGGAAAGGGCGTCAGGGGTTATGGGTGCAGCCCAAAATTGACGGCGTGGCGATAACGCTGGTCTATCAACAGGGCCGGTTGGTGAAAATGCTCAGCCGCGGCGATGGCTTAAAGGGAGAGGACTGGACGCATAAAGCTGCCGGTATTGCTGCAATTCCTCCTCAGGTTTCTGGGCCACTTGCGAACAGCGTATTGCAGGGAGAACTTTTCCTGAAACGAGACGGCCATATTCAAAGCCAGATGGGGGGCATAAATGCGCGTTCTAAAGTTGCCGGGGAGATGTTGCGTACGGGACCCGTTAGCGAGCCGAACCTTCTGGGCGTATTTATATGGGCCTGGCCGGAGGGTCCTGAAGGTATGGTCGAAAAGGGAAAGATATTGCGTGATGAGGGATTTTCACTCACCGCTGCCTGGTCCATGCCGGTAGCCAATATTGACGAGGTGACCCGTCTGCGTGATAGCTGGTTTAACCAACCACTTCCTTTTGTCACGGATGGGGTTGTGATTCGCCAGCAACGTGAACCCCAGTCTACTTTCTGGCAACCAGGCCAGGGAGAATGGGCCGTAGCGTGGAAATATCCTCCTGCAGAAAAAATCGCCGAAGTCCGTAACGTTGATTTTGCCGTTGGGCGTACCGGCAAGGTATCCGTCGTGCTTGAGCTGGAGGAGGTGCAGCTCGACGATAAACGTGTTCGGCGGGTGAACATTGGCTCGCTAAAACGCTGGAAAGAATGGGATGTCGTGGCCGGTGACAAAGTGAAAATAAGCCTGGCTGGTCAAGGAATACCTCGTGTGGACGAGGTTGTCTGGCGCGTCAGCCAGCGAGAAACATCAATACCGGAAATGGCTTCATTTACTCCAGTCAGCTGCCTTTATTCATCCGCAGAGTGTGCAGAACAATTTATTGCCCGTCTGACATGGATGAGCCAAAAGCCCGTGCTTGATTTAGCGGGAGTAAGCCAGAGTACCTGGCGGCATTTGCACATGCGCACGCGGCTTCAGCATATTTTTTCATGGCTGACGCTGAGCAGAGAAGAGGTGTCAGCTTTGCCCGGATTCTCTTCGAAAAAAACCGAGCTGCTATGGCATCAATTTTCTTTATCCCGAAAGCAGCCGTTTATTCGTTGGGTGATGGCTTTAGGAATGCCGCTGCCGCGAAGTGCGCATGAAGCCATCAAATATAAGCGCTGGTATCAACTGGGAGACTGGACGCTATCACGTTGGCAAACTTTGCCCGGCGTGGGGCTTAAGCGGGCAAAGCAGTTAATGGATTTTATGAAACATCCACAGGTTGTTGCCCTGGCCACCTTCCTGGGCCAGTACAACATTCAGGGGTTTAGCCGTCAGTGATCGGCGTGCTTGTAATGAAAGACCGGCAGGCCAAGGCGCAGGCGAAGCGCAAGCAACCGAGCGGTGAATCCGAATAATAAGGTCGCAATCACCACGACGTCATGGCTGCTAACGTAGTGCTGAAGCGCGATATAAAGCACGGCCGAAGCAAAGGCGACACCGGCATACAGTTCTTTTTGGAACACCAGTGGAATGCGTTTGCAGAACATATCTCGCAGCACTCCGCCGAAGACTCCCGTGATCACGGCGGCAATGGTCGCAATGATAGGGCCTTCACCCATATCAAGGGCAACCTGAGCACCGATGATAGAGAAAACAACCAGACCCAGCGCATCAAGTACCAAAAAGAGTTTACGCAGGTGTGGCATCACCGGGGCCATGATAGTGGTGAGTACCGCCGCGATGGCAACAATCACAACGTACTCGGGGTGTTTCACCCAGCCGAGGGGATAGTGGCCAAGCAGAATATCGCGAACTGAACCTCCGCCCAGTGCCGTAGCGGTTGCGATGATAATGACGCCAAACGTATCCATGCGGCGGCGGCCGGCGGCAAGCGCCCCGGTCATGGCTTCCGCCGTGATACCAATCAGATAAAGGATGTGTAGCAGCATGTCTGTCCCCTCAGAAAACAGGTGGAGGGTAACGTTTTGTGTGCTGTATCACGATTGAGATTTTCTAAGTTGAATGAAAAAGGATTAGTTTTATTTATCCAAAAATGAAGGTTTGTTCCTTCTGTGTTGAAGTTTGTTTGATTATTTTTTTGATAAATGGATTAGTAAAATTATTTAAGGAGGGTCGATGAAAATACTGGCGATGTTAAAAGCGCTAGCGAACGGCATCCATCCAGAGACAGGAGAGATTTTGACCGCCGAATCGACAGCAAATAAGCCGGAAGCAATACGAATACTGTTTGCCCTGATAGAGGAGCTGTCGGCTACGCCGGAAAAACAGAAAAAAACAAAGCTGACGCCGGAGGAAAAACAGCAGCGTAACCTAGCAGAGGGGCGCCCGGCAAAGTCTTACTTCCCCTGGACTGAAGAAGAGAAAGTAATCCTGGCGGAACGTTTTGGGCAAAGTGAGGCTATTGAAGCCTTAGGCGGTGAGTTTGGACGTTCTGCGCGTGCGGTGGCTATTCAGCTAGAAAAGATGGGGCTCATTACGGCGGAGCAGCGTTTAGCGTATACGTAAAAAGAAAAAGCCTGCTGAACGCAGGCTTATACGGCATCACTCGATATTCTGAATCTGCTCGCGCATCTGTTCGATCAGGACTTTCAGCTCGATAGCCGAACTTGTGACATCTGCATTGATTGACTTAGAAGCCAGCGTGTTCGACTCGCGGTTAAACTCCTGCATCATAAAGTCGAGGCGGCGGCCAACGGCTTCTTTCTTTTTCAGGATGTTATAGGTCTCTTTGACGTGTGCTTCGAGGCGGTCCAGTTCTTCAGCGACGTCAATGCGCTGTGCCATCAGCACCAGCTCTTGCTCAAGGCGGTTGTTCTCAAGCTGAACTTCGGCTTCTTCCAGCTTGTTAACCAGGCGCTCGCGCTGCCATTTCACGACTTCTGGCATTTGGGCGCGAACCTTAACCACTTCGCCGCTGACGCCTTCAAGGCGCTGTTCAATCAACGCTTTCAGCGCCTGACCTTCGGTCTCACGGGCAATAACAAAGTCGTCCAGCGCGCCGTCAAGAGCGGAAAGTATTTCGGCGGTGATTGCGTCAAGATCCTGCTCCTGAGCGGCCATTACGCCCGGCCAGCGAAGAATATCAACCGGGTTAATTTCACCTTCATCGCTTTGCATTTTGACCCAGTTAGCGGCCTCAACCAGCTGCTTAGCCAGTTTTTCGTTAAGGATCAGTGACCCCTGCGCACGAGCATCGGGCTCGAACCGCAGGTTGCATTCGACTTTACCGCGCGTAAGGCGGTTGCGGATGCGCTCGCGGGCAACGGGCTCAAGACTGCGGAACTGCTCCGGCATGCGGATATACGTTTCGAGATAGCGCTGGTTTACCGAGCGTAATTCCCAGGAGGCAGAGCCCCATTCACCTTTTACTTCACGCCGGGCGTAGGCGGTCATACTGCGGATCATAGTACGTACCCGTTTTCAGCTAATGTATGGGGGGATTATAGCCATCAGGGGTCTTGCAGGATAGGAATAAGCGCCTGAAGTCCGTATAATGCGCAGCCACATTCGTTTTAGCCGGAGATAAGCCCATGCGTCCATCAGGTCGTAGCGCCGAACAAGTGCGCCCAGTTACCCTGACCCGTCATTACACTAAACACGCTGAAGGTTCCGTGCTTGTCGAGTTCGGTGATACCAAAGTACTGTGCACCGCGACGCTTGAAGAAGGCGTGCCTCGCTTCCTGAAAGGTCAGGGCCAGGGATGGATCACCGCTGAATACGGTATGTTGCCGCGTGCAACCCACAGCCGTAATGCCCGTGAAGCGGCAAAAGGCAAACAGGGTGGCCGTACTCTTGAGATTCAACGTCTTATCGCTCGTTCACTGCGTGCAGCTGTGGATTTAAAAGCGCTGGGTGAATTTACCATTACGCTTGACTGTGACGTTCTGCAGGCCGACGGCGGCACCCGCACTGCTTCTATCACCGGTGCCTGCGTGGCTCTGGCCGATGCGCTGAATGGCCTGGTTGCCTCCGGCAAGCTGAAAACTAACCCAATGAAAGGCATGGTTGCGGCGGTTTCCGTTGGCATCGTCAACGGCGAAGCACTCTGCGATCTGGAGTATGTCGAGGACTCAGCGGCCGAAACCGACATGAACGTTGTCATGATGGAAGACGGACGCATGATTGAGGTGCAGGGCACCGCAGAAGGCGAGCCGTTCTCCCATGAAGAGCTACTGGCGCTACTGGCGCTGGCTCGAGGGGGCATTGATTCCATCATCACGTCGCAGAAGGCGGCGTTAGAAAATTAATTTTTTAAAAGCGACTGAGAAGTCGCTTTTTTTATGTCCGTGTAACTTTTATGTCCGTGTAACAATGCTAAGGAGCGAATCCATGAAACCGTATCAGCGCCAGTTTATTGAGTTTGCGCTTAACAAACAGGTACTCAAGTTTGGCGAATTCACGCTGAAATCCGGGCGTACGAGCCCCTATTTCTTCAACGCCGGGCTGTTTAATACCGGGCGCGATCTGGCGTTATTAGGGCGTTTCTATGCAGCCGCACTGATGGATTCCGGTATCGACTTCGATCTGCTCTTCGGCCCGGCCTATAAAGGCATTCCTATTGCTACCACGACGGCGGTTGCGCTGGCGGAGCATCACGAGCGCGATGTGCCTTACTGCTTTAACCGTAAAGAAGCGAAAGACCACGGTGAAGGCGGTAACCTGGTCGGCAGCCCGCTTCAGGGGCGCGTTATGCTGGTGGACGATGTGATCACGGCTGGGACTGCTATTCGTGAGTCGATGGAGATTATTGCCGCGAATGGCGCGAGCCTGGCCGGCGTTCTCATTTCTCTCGACCGACAGGAACGCGGCCGCGCCGATATCTCTGCCATCCAGGAAGTTGAGCGTGATTATCAGTGTAAAGTCATCTCTATCATCACTCTTAAAGATCTGATTACCTATCTGGAAGAGAAGCCTGAGATGGCGGACAAGCTGGCTGCGGTGCGCAAATACCGTGAAGAGTTTGGGGTTTAAGCTTTTTTTTGAGAATCAGTAAAAAGGGCCTTATGGCCCTTTTTTATTAGTAAAGCTGAGCGGCAATCAGCGGCCAACGGGTATCAAAATCATCCGTGGGCAGATAGCGGAAATCACTTCGTACAAAACGCGACAGCATCCCTTCGCAGAAGGCCAGAAGCTGGCTAGCCAGCAGAGCTTCATCGGTGGTAAACCCTTCGCCTTCACGCATCTTTTTTTCACGCATGACCTGGCGCAGCTGAACCTCAATGCGTTCAAAAAGCTGATTAATGCGATCCTGCAGGCGATCTTGTTCAAACATAAGCGCGTGACCGGTGAGAATACGCGTCAGGCCCGGATTCCGTTCACCAAAACCTAAGACCAGCAGCACGATTAACCGCAGGCGGGCTAAGGTGTCTTTTTCATCTTTCAGAATCAGGTTAATGCGGGTAATCAGGCTGTCTTCGATAAACTCAATCAGGCTATCGAACATTTTCATTTTGCTGGGAAAATGTCGATAAAGAGCGGCTTCGGACACGCCAACGGTTGCCGCCAGTTTAGCGGTGGTAATCCGTTGGCTGCCGTCGCTGGATTCAAGCATTTGCGCCAGAGACTGAAGTATTTCCTCGCGACGATTCCTTTTCGCGGTCTGTTTTTCTGCCATGTTCTAAAATACCCCTGAAAAATACCTTGTCAGGTAAACACCGAACCGCGCCCGCAAACGCCTGGTTTGCGGTCTGTTTTAACGTTATCAGCGCGGTAGGGTTACGTTTATAAAACGGTATTACTGGCGGCCAGAATGGCCAAAGCCACCTTCGCCGCGATCGCTGGCGTCAAAATCTTCAACCAGGTTAAATTCGGCCTGGACGACAGGTACAAAGACCATCTGTGCAATGCGCTCACCTGGCTGAATGGTGAAGCTATTTTGGCCGCGGTTCCAGACAGAAACCATCAGTTGCCCCTGATAATCGGAGTCAATCAGCCCCACCAGGTTGCCCAGCACTACGCCGTGTTTGTGGCCCAGGCCGGAGCGAGGCAGGATTACTGCGGCCAGGGAGGCATCAGCAATATGGATAGCCAGGCCGGTAGGCAACAGCGTTGTTGCACCAGGGGCAAGTTCTACGGCGTCATCCAGGCAAGCACGCAGGTCAAGACCGGCAGAGCCGGAGGTGGCATAGGTTGGCAATGGGAACTGCTGACCAACACGCGGGTCCAGAATTTTAACGTCGATTTTTTTCATCATAGCGGGTAACGATCTCGTCCAGTAAAAGGTGGCCAAGGAGTGCTTTACGCTCAAGCGGTAAGACTTTGTCTCCCTCCTGCCAGAAAAGGTGCAATGCGTTGCTGTCGCTATTAAACCCTTGATTATTCTGAGATACGTCATTGGCGCAGATCAGATCCAGGTTTTTAGCAGTACGCTTTTTCCGGGCGTATTCTTCCACATTATTTGTTTCGGCGGCAAACCCTACAACATAAGGGCGGCCTTCGGAAAGCGCCGCGACCCCGGCAACCACATCCGGGTTTTTAACCATTTTCAGAGTAATTTCATCGCCTTGCTTTTTAATCTTCTCGTCGGCAACAACCGCAGCGCGGTAGTCGGCAACGGCGGCGCAACCAATGAAAATATGCTGCCCGGATACTCTTTGCTGGACCGTATCATTCATTTCCAGCGCCGTTGTGACATCAATTCGGTTTACCCATGCCGGGGTTGGCAGATTGACCGGCCCGGAAATCAGGGTGACGTTAGCGCCGCGAGCCGCCGCAGCTGCGGCGATAGCAAAGCCCATTTTACCTGAGCTGTCGTTGGTGATGTATCTGACGGGGTCCAGACGTTCGCGCGTTGGGCCGGCGGTAATCATGACGTTCAGATGTTGCAGATCTTTGACGACGGAAAAATGTTCCACCGCCATATCAACCAGCGTCAGTGGGTCCAGCATACGTCCTGGCCCGATATCCCCACATGCCTGGCTGCCGCTATCCGGCCCCCAAATCAGCAGACCACGAGCGGTTAGAACGTCCAGATTATGTTGGGTTGCAGCCGCACGGTACATTTGCTGGTTCATTGCCGGAACGACGGCAACCGGAGCTGGCGTTGCCAGGCAGATTGTACTGACCAGGTCGTTTGCCATTCCCGCTGCTACACGCGCAATCAGGTCTGCCGTTGCAGGCGCCAGTATGACTAAATCTGCCCATTTGCCTAGTTCAATGTGGCCCATTGCGGCTTCGGCAGCGGGATCTAACAGACTGTCGGACACCGGATAGCCTGACACGGCTTGTAAACTTAGTGGCGTGATAAAGGCCTTCGCCGCCTCGGTCATTACCACTCGTACATCCGCTCCGCGATCGCGCAGACGACGAACCAGCTCAGGTGTTTTATAGGCAGCAATGCCGCCGCTGACACCAAGAACAATTTTCTTGCCGGAAAGTCCCATCATGATTTTTATCCGTTGGAAGATACAGTCGAATGCCTATTTTATCACAATCGCTGTCATGCGCCTTTTTGCAGTTTGCGAGGCATCACGCAAGACCAAAACCCGCCCATCGCCCGAGAAGAAAAAAGGCCGCACTATAGGCTGTGTAAGAGAGGGAGGGTCGTCATGAAAAAGGATATTGATCTTGATAAAGCGCATTTACCCCGTGAAAAACTGCTTCAATTTGGCGTCAGTTCACTCACGGATACTGAGCTTCTGGCGCTATTCTTGCGCACCGGCCACCACGGCATGCATGTCCTGGCCTTTGCCAGCATGCTTTTACGCGAATTTGGTTCCCTGCACCGCTTATTGTCGGCTGACTACTCTCATTTCAAGAAAGTGAAAGGTATCGGCGAAGCAAAATACACTCAGCTGCACGCCATTGCGGAGCTGGCCAGGCGCTACTATTCGTCTCAGGGTGTGAACGAACTCTCCATGCTTACGCCTGACCGGGTACGGGAGTACCTTCAGAGTCAGCTGATGACCGAGCAGCGTGAGATATTTATGGTTCTGTTTCTGAATAACCAGCACCAGGTCATCAAGTGTGAGCGTTTGTTCGCCGGCACGATAAGCCACGTTGAAGTCCATCCGAGAGAAATTGTCCGCGAAGCGATGAAATGCAACGCGGCAGCCATTATACTGGCGCACAACCACCCGTCAGGTAAGGCCGAACCCAGTAAAGCAGACCGGGCTATTACGGAACGTATCGTGAAAGTTTGCCTGTTTATGGAAATTCGAGTGCTTGATCATCTGGTTATTGGTCACGGAGAGTACGTTTCTTTCGCTGAACGAGGGTGGATTTAGTTCATCAGGCGCGATCCATAGGGATCTTTGTCTGTTCGGGACTTGAGCACATGCCTCACACAGCGTATACTACGCCACCTTTGAGAATCTCGGGTTTGGCATTATGCGCCTGGCACTGTGGTTCACATTGAACCGCCAGGGACCAGGCTTGCAGCCTGACGAGGCGCCTAACCCTATACGAAGCTCGAGCTAATTTGATTTTTGGAGAATAGACATGTCCCGAGTCTGCCAAGTTACTGGCAAGCGTCCGGCGACCGGTAATAACCGTTCCCACGCACTGAACGCGACTAAACGCCGTTTCCTGCCGAACCTGCACTCTCACCGTTTCTGGGTTGAGAGCGAGAAGCGTTTTGTCACCCTGCGTGTATCTGCTAAAGGTATGCGTGTAATCGATAAGAAAGGCATCGATACAGTTCTGTCCGAACTGCGTGCCCGTGGCGAAAAGTACTAAGTACTTAGAGGAAATAAATCATGGCTAAAGGTATTCGTGAGAAAATCAAGCTGGTTTCTTCTGCTGGTACTGGTCACTTCTATACCACCACGAAGAACAAACGTACTAAGCCGGAAAAACTGGAGCTGAAAAAGTTCGATCCAGTTGTCCGTCAGCACGTTTTATACAAAGAAGCCAAAATTAAATAATTCTGGTAACTTTGTTGAAGAAACCCGGCTCAGGCCGGGTTTTTTTATGCCTGCTTCCCGGAGGAGAGATGCCTGAATTACCTGAGGTAGAAACCAGCCGACGCGGTATCGAGCCGCATCTGGTGGGTGAAACAATCTTGCATGCGGTTGTACGCAATGGGCGACTGCGTTGGCCGGTTTCTGATGAAATCCATGCCCTGAGCGATAAGCCGGTGCTAAGCGTGCAGCGGCGAGCAAAGTATTTGCTGTTGGAATTACCTGATGGCTGGATAATTATTCACCTGGGAATGTCCGGCAGCCTGAGGATCCTTGCGCAAGAGCTTCCGGCGGAGAAGCACGATCATGTTGATCTGATCATGAGCAACGGAAAAGTCCTGCGCTATACCGACCCGCGCCGCTTTGGCGCCTGGCTGTGGGCCAAAGAGCTGGAAGGCAGCAACGTATTGGCGCATCTTGGGCCTGAGCCGCTGAGCGATGCATTCAATGCCGGGTACCTGCGTGAGAAATCCGCCAAAAAGAAAACGGCCATTAAGCCCTGGCTAATGGATAACAAACTTGTTGTTGGCGTAGGGAATATCTATGCCAGCGAATCTTTGTTTGCAGCAGGTATTCATCCTGACCGCAGCGCGCAGTCGCTGTCAAAAAAAGAGTCTGAAATACTGGTTGCGGCGATCAAAACGGTATTGCAGCGCTCTATCGAACAGGGAGGAACGACGCTAAAAGACTTCCTCCAGTCCGATGGTAAACCCGGCTATTTTGCGCAGGAGCTGCAGGTGTATGGGCGGGAAGGAGAGCCGTGCAGGGTTTGCGGTGCGCCGATTGTTGCCGGTAAGCATGCGCAACGCAGCACTTACTATTGCCGCCGCTGCCAGCGATAGCTATTTAAGCCTTTCGATAAGCGCTTTACAGACATGCTCAGGCAGGAAGTGAGCGACATCTCCATGATGGCGCGCCACTTCTTTGACCAGGGAAGAAGAGACAAACGACCACTCTTTCGACGGCATCAGGAATACGCTTTCCAGTTCCGGCATGAGATGCCGGTTCATGTGAGCCAGCTGCATCTCATATTCAAAATCTGCAGCGGTACGTAAACCGCGAACCAGTACGTTTGCCTGCTGATTGCGGGCAAAGTTTGCCATTAAATCGCTAAAGCCCAGAACCTGAACATTAGGCAAATGTGCAATTGCCTGCTGCGCCAGCGCGACGCGTTCATCAAGGGTAAACAGTGCGTTCTTACTTGGGCTTGCCGCAATGGCAAGGATCACCTGGTCAAACATATTGGCTGCACGGGTAACAATATCAATATGGCCGTTGGTGATGGGATCGAAGGTCCCCGGATAGATTGCACGCTTTTGCATATCTGACCTTAGTGTGTTTTAGGGGGGAGATAAGGTTCCAGCAGCTGCAACAGGCGCTGTAATGCGCCCTGATTCTGGTAGAGCACTTCCACAGCATGGCGACCGTAGAAGTTACGATAATCCTCATCTGTGAGCAACGACGCAATCTCTTTTACTAACGACGGCTCATCGGCCACGGTGATGAGGCCATCTGCCTGCGACAGGCGCGCGCAGATGTCTTTGAAGTTAAAGGTATGCGGCCCCATTAACACCGGAATAGCGTGCGCAGCTGGCTCAAGAGGGTTATGGCCGCCACGTTCGACTAACGAGCCGCCAACAAAGGCTAAATCGGCAATGCCGTATAGCAGCATCAACTCACCCATGGTATCGCCGATGACGACCTGCGTACTGGAAGAGGGAACCTCTCCAGAAGAGCGGGTGGTATAGCTCAACCCCGCATTTCGCACCAGGTTAATGGCATCCGGGAAGCGTTCCGGGTGGCGAGGGACAAGAATCAGCAGCAGATTAGGAAACTGTTTTAAAAGCGACTGATGAGCCTGAATGACAATGCTTTCTTCGCCTTCATGCGTACTGGTGGCTATCCAGACAGGGCGGTGCGGAGCCCACTGTCGACGAAGCGTGACGGCCCGGGCTGCAAGTTGTGGCGTTACGGAGATATCAAATTTAAGGCTACCGGTTACGGTCAGTTGGCTTCGCTTTGCTCCCAACGCAATAAAACGTTCGCCGTCTTCTTCATTCTGAGCCGCGATGAGCGTGATGCGCTGTAGCAGCGTACGGACAAAGTCACCGAGTTTTGCATAGCCTTTAGCTGAGCGTGCAGAAAGCCTGGCATTAGCAATGACCAGCGGAATGTAGCGCTTGTGCAGGGCGGCTATCAGGTTCGGCCAAAGCTCGGTTTCCATGATAAGCACCAGCTTCGGATCGACTTTATCAAGGAAACGGTTAAGCGCGCAGGGTAAATCATAAGGCAGGTAGACGTGCTGGACGTCTTGTCCGAAGGCGGACATTACCCTCTCAGAACCCGTTGGGGTCATTGTCGTGACGGTAATCGGAAGCTCTGGATAGCGGTGGCGCAGGGCTCGCACCAGGGGAATGGCGGCCAGGGTTTCACCCACGGAAACAGAATGCAGCATAATGCCGCCGGGCTTGAGCGGTTTTTTATAGAAACCGTAGCGCTCGCCAATGCGTTTACGGTATGCCGGAGCTTTACGACCGCGCACCCACAATCGCAGCCAGATGAGTGGCTGTATGAGGTAAAGCAGTATGGTGTAAAGCAATTGGAGCATAGGACACGGCTGACATTATGAATGTGCTGGGGATTCTATGTATTTAACCTGAGCTTTGCCATTACTTTTGCGGAATTTGCCTGAAATGACCCCTGATTGTTCCTGGTGATATTCGCTTGGGTGTTTTTTTCAATTTCTATTGAATAGATGAGGGTAAATTCTGGGTTTGCAAACCGTGCTGGTAAGGCATTACGACTAGAGATAATTGAGATAATTTTCTTATTTTATAATAGGTTGTGCTTTGCTTTGTGCGATTGATATTCATATCGGATTGCCCCCTGATAAATGCTACACTATGCAACGTTTTGGAAGGCATTCGGGACTCGTCAATGTTGGAAAATTGAGCATTTTATTTCCGACATTATCGACCTGGTTAGAGCGATTTTTCCCTATGGTTTGTCTGACTTCGGTTTAGGCCTCACGGATATAAGTACATGATCATTGCTTTTTGCTTATACAAATACTTTCCCTACGGCGGCCTGCAGCGCGATTTTATGCGTATAGCTCAAACCGTTGCTTCTCGTGGGCATCACGTCAAAGTGTTTACCCAACAGTGGCAAGGGGAGCATCCTGAGCAGTTTGAAATCGTTCTTGTTCCGGTGACGGCTCGTACAAACCATGGCAGAAATGCGCAGTATCATCAATGGGTTGAGAATGAACTGAAGGTGCATCCGGTCGATAGAGTCGTCGGATTCAACAAAATGCCCGGTCTCGATGTTTATTACGCAGCTGACGTCTGCTATGCCGAAAAGGTTGAGCGTGAAAAGGGCTTTTTCTACAAATTGACCGCTCGTTATCGGCACTATGCGCGATTTGAGAAAGCGACGTTCCAGCAGGGAAAGAAAACTCAGCTGCTGATGCTGACGCCAACGCAAATTGCTGATTTCAAAAAGCACTATCAGACGGAGTCGGATCGCTTCCATATTATGCCGCCGGGAATTTACCCCGACAGGAAATACAGCAACCAGATTGCAGACAGCCGGCAGGTTTACCGCCAGAAGAACGGAATCGATCCACAGCAGTTAATGGTTTTACAAGTGGGCTCGGATTTTAAGCGCAAAGGCGTGTTTCGTTCGCTGGAGGCGATAGCCGTGTTGCCGGAAACCTTGCGCAAAAGAACGCGTTTTCTGGTCGTAGGGCAGGATAAACCCGGGCGTTTCGAAGCCAGGGCGCGGCAGCTTGGAATTGCAGATAACGTGCAGTTCTTTTCAGGCAGAGATGACGTTGCTGAGCTGATGGCTGCAGCCGATATACTGATCCATCCTGCGGTCCAGGAAGCGGCTGGGATTGTTCTGCTGGAAGCTATCGTTTCTGGATTACCGGTTCTGGTGACGGAAGTGTGCGGGTATGCACACTATATTGAGTCTGCTCGCTGTGGCGAGGTGATTCCTGAGCCGTTTAACCAGTCGACGTTGAACCGCTCACTTTTCAATGCGTTAGAGAATGATGCGTTGCGTAATCAATGGGCCGAGCATGCGCGGCATTATGCCGACAGTGAGGATCTGTACAGTTTGCCTGAGAAAGTGGCCGATATTATTTTAGGTTGTGAACATGATTGAGCTTAAAGAGCCGTTTGCTACGCAATGGCGCGGAAAAGACCCTTTTACTGAGGTTATAAAGCTGGAAGGAGAGGTCTTCCGTGCCCTGGAATCTCGTCGGACTATCCGTTTCGAGATGGAGGGTAAAGGCTATTTTCTGAAGTATCATCGTGGCACAACGTTAAAAGAAGTAGTAAAAAACCTGGCTTCATTACGTATGCCGGTGCTGGGTGCAGACAGAGAATGGTTTGCTATTCATCGGCTCAAGGAGCTTGGCGTCGACACGATGAAGGGCGTTGCGTTTGGACAAAAGGGGCTGAATCCTTTAGAACGAACCTCTTTTATTATTACCGAAGACCTGTCCCCAACCGTGAGTCTTGAAGACTATTGTGCAGATTGGGCCGTCAAGCCACCCGAAGTTAGCGTGAAACGTGCAATTATCCAACGCGTGGCCGGGATGGTTAGGGATATGCACCGTGGCGGCGTAAATCATCGGGATTGCTACATATGCCACTTTCTTTTGCATTTACCGTTTGAGTCCCCAAAAAAACCGTTCAAGATATCGGTGATTGATTTACACCGGGCTCAAATTCGTCCCGCCGTACCTCGACGTTGGCGAGACAAAGACCTCATCGGTCTTTATTTTTCATCTTTGCACATTGGGTTAACTTCTCGCGACATTTACCGATTTCTGAGCATTTATTTTGCTGTGCCATTACGCGAAATCATCAAGAATGAGTCAGCTTTGTTTGCCACCGCAGGCGTTAAAGCACAAAAGATACAGAAAAGAACGGTAAGAAAGTCATTATAATTAATTAAAAGTAAAAGCCCTGTAAGGTATGAGGCAAGAAATAATGGAACTTGATTTCGATAAAGTGGTGCTTAAGAAGATAACATTCGATCACTCTGAGCATGCAAAAGACAATAAGTTAAATATTGCATACGGTGTTGATCGTAATTTTTTGTTTGGTTCAGGCATCTCAATGACATCCGTATTGATCAATAATCCGGATATCGATATCAGTTTCTACATTGTTACTGATTATGTTGATGATGAGTATCTTTCGCACATAGAGTCTCTTGCTAAAACATACGGCACTTCGGTTACTGTATTTTTATTTAATAACCAGGAGTTTCGTAAGCTCCCAAGTACCAAGGCATGGACTTATGCCATGTACTATCGCTATTTTGCCTTCGAATACTTGAGTGCCGAGTTGGATTCGGTGCTCTATCTTGATGCGGACGTTGTTTGTAAAGGTTCTCTTCTTGAGCTATCTGAGATTAAGTTTAACGGCGAATATGCGGCGGTTATCCATGATATTGATGAAGTTCGCCTTAAGTCGGGTGAACGCTTAGGAATACCGGCCCTGTCAGATGGTTACTTTAATTCCGGCGTTGTGTTTGCCAACCTGATTGTCTGGCGCGAGCAGGGGTTGTTGTCTAAAGCCTTTGCCATTTTATTTGAGAGACAAGCGGGTTTGCTTTATTTTGACCAGGATGTTCTTAATATTCTATTTGTAGGTAATGTCATCTCATTACGTCGAGATTTTAATTGCATTTATGGGGTGGATCAGGAGCTAGTTAACAAAAGCATTGATGAATATAAGCATTATATTTCTAAACAGACAATACTTATTCACTATGTTGGTGTGACTAAGCCATGGCATTGTTGGGCTAACTACCCGGCGGCAGATTTCTTTATGCATGCATATAAAAAATCTCCCTGGAACGAAAAACCGTTGTTAAATGCGAATGCGGCAAAGTTGTACAAAAGAAAGTCGCGCCATGAAAAGGTTCAGGGAAAGCATATTAGCTCTGTTCTGAGTCATATTATGTATATAAAATATAAGCTGTGTAATTCGCAGAATTAAACACTGCAGATGAAAATTTTTGACTGGTATTGATATAAATAAGGTGAAAATAATGAATTTCGACTGTCGCCAGGCAATTAAGGAAAAATTGGTTTATTCCTCAACCCCGGAATCTTATCAGGGTCCGGCCCTGAATATTGCCTGGGGTGTTGATAAAAACTTTATGTTCGGTGCCGCTATTTCATTAACATCTGTGCTGATGAACAATCGTGACACCCCCATTCATTTTCATCTTTTTACTGATTCTATTGATGAAGATTATAAAGTGCGTTTACAGCGCCTTGTTCAGCAATATCATACCATAATTACCGTATATGTTATGGATTCCGAAGGGCTAAAGGTCTTACCTTGTGGCAATGCCTGGTCGCATGCAACCTATTTTCGTTTCATAGCATTTGAATATTTAAGTGATGAAATTGACTCACTTCTTTATATTGATGCTGATGTGATATGCAAAGGGTCGTTGCATAAGTTGTGTGATATTGATTTTGGAGATCGTGTTGCTGCGGTAATCCTTGATATTGATGCTAGTCGTGAATATGCCGCTCAGAGATTGAATACGCGACAGTTTGAAAGTGATTACTTCAATGCCGGCGTAATTTATGCCAACCTAAAAGCATGGAAAGCACAGAGTTTCTTAAGTACTGCTTTCAATATGTTAATGGATAAAAATAAAAGTTTTGCTTTCTTCGATCAGGATGTATTAAATATTATGTTCCTGAATAAGGTAATGTTCTTACCACGTATTTATGATGCTATTTATGGTATGAAGCAAGAGTTAAAAAGTAAGGACCTGGAGAAATATAAAGAGTTCATTACTGATGAGACTATCCTTATTCATTATATCGGCGTGACAAAACCATGGCACTCCTGGGCAGTTTATCCATCAGCACAATATTTTGGCGTCGCTTATAAAGCTTCTCCGTGGTCAGATGTGCCGTTACTTGGGGCAATAACACCTAAGCAATTCAAGAAGAAATCACGGCATGAAAGACTTCAAGGAAAAACCCTGAAGTCTATTGTTAGTTATGTTGGTTATCTAATAGCGAAGCTTAAAAGTAAGTAATGCCCTGTTATAATAGATTGTTTTACCGTAATGATAAAAAAGCTCCCAGAGGGAGCTTTTTTAATGGAATTTGCTTTTGATGTATTTCAAATACCAACCAATGGCAATAAAGTAATGACCCTTTTTGGCATTTTGTCGCGCATAGACTCTATAATCTGTTGGCCGCATACGAGGCTTGTAGGAGCGCAAAGGAGAATCACGCCATGGGGTGAAATGATGGTAAAAAACATAAAGCTGTTGCGCTAGCCCAGCGTGCTCTTTATACCATGGTTTCCTGCCCCCAGTGAAATGCATGATTTTAGGTGTCAGGTTTTTATGATAGAAAAACGTTTCTTTTTGCTCGTCGGTAAACCAGTTAAATAAAAAATTCCATTTATTATCTATGAATCTCACGTTGCCATCAATGACAATATTTAAGGCATCCTGATCAGGATAAGGTAGGCTGTTTCCCTTTTCCTGCAGCAATGTATTTGCCTTGTTTTCTATATCATGCTGGATCCAGTTTTTCACATTGATATAAAGGAATCCTGAGTTGAAGTAATGTGTGTTTTTTAAGCCCAGGCGTTGTGCATTTTTGTTTTCATCAATAGTTAAAGCGTCATGACTTACCGCACAGATAACGTCACTAATATTAACTTCACTTATTGAACTTATACTATCAAAACAAAGCGTATCGGCATCAAGATAAATCAAGCTTTCAACGTTATCACGTAAAAGACGCGGAACTGCAAGCCGCATATAAATAGAGCGATTCAGGTGTTTTATTTTTAGATTATCACTGTATTTTTCTATATCTGATTTTTCAATTTTTTGCACATGAATACATGTATTAATCGATTTTAGCTTTTCGATTTCATCATCGCTGACATCATAAACAAAAACATAAAAGGCCAGTGATTGATGAGTGTTATTCATCAAAACGGATATCATCGAGGTGGCTACATACTCCAGATAATTGGCATCCGTACACCAGGCGACATTGATTACTGAGTTATTAGCCATTTATTTTTTCTCATTGTCTTGTGTTACCGTATTTTTCAACGTGGTATCGATAGCGTCAATGACGGCCTGAGCTGGGATCCAGGAAAGATACTTCTGCGAACGATTCAAATCTTTTCTTTCGGGCATAGGGTGATAATTTCCCGCCCAAATCAGCGTCGCTTTATCTGACCATGGTCGCCATTGCTGATAGTTAGTTGCACCAAACAGGCATACTTGAGGTTTATTTAATGCAGCAGCCATGTGCATTGGGGCGGAATCAACGCCGATATATAGGATTGCGTGGTCGAGTAGCGCGGCAAGCTGCAGGAATGATGTTTTCCCTGCAAAACGGATGTCTGGAGAAATAGCGCACAGGCTGGCAATACGCTTTACCTCTTCCTGTTCACTGGCTGCTGGCCCGCAGGTTAAATAGACCTTCAATCCCTGACTATGCAGGTGATTAATAACCTCAGCGAACTTATCCTCATCCCAGCACTTAAACGACTGCCGTGCTGTGGGCTGAATAACCACATAAGGTTGTAAGGTGAGCTCTGGATCCTGGGAACATAACGCCTGAAAGTCACTTTGCCGATAATTTAGCTGCATCCGTGGCGTAAGGTCAGTATCGTTAAAGTCGATACCCTTCAGCAGAGACAGGTTTTGCTCAACGATGTGAGTTCCTGTCATAGGGACTACCCGGCTAAAGAGCTTATTCCACAGCTGTTTCTCACGTTGAAATGCAATAGAAGGCCGCCCTAATGATGCCACTAGCACGCCAATGGGCCACTGTTCGGTCAGGTTCACAATCAGATCATAGCGATTTTTTTTCAGCTCACGTCGTAGGGTGAGATAGTTTTTAATTGTATCGAGCAGTCCGAGCTTCTTTTCGACCAGATAAAATTGATTAATTCGGTCATCTGCCGCGAGAATTGCTTTTGTATCTTTATACAGCAATACGTCAATTTTAGCCTGAGGATAGCGCGCCTGTAGACTTGCTATGATCGGGGTAATGAGTAATACATCACCATAAAATTTAAGCTTACAAATTAAGATGCGATCTACATGTTGTTGAGCCATCTTAACGTTCCTTGTTGATCTTTTTCTTGCAAAGCTTCAATACCTGGTTACGAGTAGAAGAGATAAATGTATCTACCCAAGGATGTCGCATTTTATAGATGATTTTTTTGTTTATAACGCTTTCGTCGCAATACTGTAATGCTGTTTTTATATCGCTTAACATTTTCTCATCATAGGCATAGTAGCCTTTCTTTTTGCGTACGATTTTGCGCCCTTCAAGAAAACAGTTAACGATCATCAGCGTGGCGACGGAGCGCTTTTCTGGATTGTTTTTTATATAGTCACACATTTTTCTCATGGCGAAAAAGATATGTTGAGCATCACTTTCTCGTAGATTTTCAGTGATGCTTTGGCTGTTTATCCGATAATAATAGAGGTTGGCGTCAAGCTTTAAAATCCGACGGCATTTAAAGTACTGAAATGGGCTAAAGATAATGTCTTCATAGCGGCGATTTGCTTCAAATCGGTCGCTGCCAAGAAGATCCCGACGAAATATTTTGGTGACCAGATGCCATTGTGCAGCGCTGAACGTCGGTATCAACGGTAAATACTGAGCATCCTGCAAAATGAGTTCACTCCTTGCAATTTTCTCGTTGCTGCTATGTTGTGCAGTATGCAGTTTTTCTTCGTCACGAGTTAAACTAAATTCTACGATGTCATAACGTTGTTCACGCAGGATCGGTAGCAAAAGAGTGAAGTAGTCGGGGCTGATAATATCGTCACTATCAACAAATGCGATGTGAATACCTGTGGCAATGTCTAGCCCACGGTTCCTGGCAATGGCGACTCCCTGATTAGCCTGATGGATAATTTTTACGTTATTGCAGGGTCTTAATTGATAAAAGTTGGCTATTTTTTCATCAGTGTTGTCGGTTGAGCCGTCATTGATAATGATAATTTCAACTTCATCTGTGAGCCCCTGTTGCAGTGATGACAGTGTCGAGATGATAAATTCGGCATTATTGTATGTCGGGATAATAATGCTAAGAAGGTAATCGTTTCTATCATTCATGGGACTGCTCTCTCATTGTGCCAGGAAACAAAATGAAGGCAAAGCAAAGGGCCAACATACTGATTAAGGATTCACCTTTGGCATACAGTAACAGGTCGCTTAATCCATAGATCGCTATAGCACCTGCAATAATCAGTAAAAGCGCATTTTTCTGATCATACGCCATGTGTGCCATCGAGGCATATAAAAGCATCAGGAGCACGACCCCCAACACCCCTTTTAGAGAAAACGTATCCATCATTTCATTATGGAGATGAATATTCATATATATTAATGCGCCGCTGAGCGATGGGTCGGCTGCTTCCAGAACATTGAGAGAAGCGCTGCGCTGCTCAAGTGATTCTCCCCAGGGCTGCAACTTGCCCGTCTCAAAGCCTGCACGCTGCATTGCAAACCTGGCGCCAATCGACGTATTGCTGTTTTCGCTCTGGTATGCCGCTAAGTCAGTTTTGAAATCAACATACCGTTGTTCTAGCACCGATTTCAGCGGGACCAGCGCTAAAATACCGAGGATGATAAAGCTCGTTATGGAGACTGCAAGGACCTTACGGTTACGACGATAATGTAGCAAAAATAAGGCTATGCACAATATCGGATAGACTAGAATAGCCGCACGCGTTTGTGTGGTAACGATGGCCATAGAAGACATTGCAAAATGCAGGAAGTAAAACGGAATAACCAAGCGACCACGTAAATTGAGTATTGCCTGAGAGGCAAGCAGCGCAATAAAAGTCAACGCGTAAGCCGTGCCGGTCGCAAATTCAAAGCCAAGTGGCACTCTGTATGCAAGAAGATTCATCCCACCAAGGCTATAGAGCTGGTAAGCTGCCCATCCATACAGTGAGAGTCCGGTTACAATCACTAGATAATTAACTCCCCGCCTAATGCAGGGAGAGGATGTGTCCCGGCAACCTATCGCTGTTATGACCAATGATGCGAAAATAAGTGTCTTACCACCATTTTGGTATGAACGATAGGCTGCAGTGAAGGGAGAACCTTGCTGTTTGAATACAGCGACCCAAATTATTTGCATCAGCCCAAAAGCGAGAAGTGCGAGAGGCAGAATCAGCAACCTTTTGTTTTTAAGAATGTGATGATAATTATTGTAAATAATGGGCAGAGAGAGCATTGCGCTAAAAGTAAAAATCTTAATCGCTTGATCTGGATTGATAAGCACCATAAATAACGTGAGCAGGCAGCCGGCAAAAAACAGGCCGTCTACTACGCGGAAGAAGACATCTTTTCTCTTGCTGCAATGTTGAGAAAGAATTGAGCTATCAAGCATGAGTATACTCTTGAAATATTTATAATATATTTAATTGTTGTAGCGATTTTCGCACGTCGCCTGCTGATATTGAAGTCATTGTGTGATCCTCACTCTTTAGGGCTTGCTGGTGTAACCCATACCCTCCAATCAATCCCGGATCCGTCGGCCCATAAAGCGTCAGATTTGGTCGGTCTAATGCTGCGGTAAGATGGCTTAATCCTGTATCAACAGAAATCACAAATTCCGCATTAGCCAATATCCTGGCTACGCTTTCAAGCGTCATCCTGGGCAGCACCTCAACAAAGCTAAACCCTTCGGCCAGGCGCTTTGCTCTTTCTTCTTCGTGTGGAGCACCCCATGGCAGCTTTATCCGCAGGCCGGTCGCCGCCATGAGCTTAATCAGTTCTCGCCAGTTTGCTTCGGGCCAGTGTTTATCATCCCGGGTTGTTGCATGTAAAAATACAGCATACTTTTCCTCACTACCTTTAAGATTAGTAAGAAAATGCCCTGAAATTGCATAATCGCCCTGCCGATTGGGTTTGGCATAACCCAAACTCCTGGCAAAAAGCTCACGGATACGCTCAACGGCGTGCTGCTGTTTAGCCACGCTGTGTTTTACGTTGTAGAACAGGCTGGCCAGTGGCTCACGCGCGCTGTTCCAGTCCATGCCGTGCTTTATGCCATGCGCCTTACGTGTGACCAGCGCTGCGCTCTTTACCAGCCCCTGAGCGTCGATGATGCAGTCATATTCTCTGGTTTTCAGTGCCTGATAGAATGCGTTGCGTTCGGTACGTGTTTTGGAGGCAAACCAGCTTTTACGCCAGCGGCGGATAGCAACCGGAAACACCTTATCCACGGCGGGATGCCAGCCCGGGATCTGGGCAAAGCCTTCTTCAACAACCCAGTCGAATTTGATACCCGGAATCGCCTGCATCGCGTCCGTCAGCGCAGGAAGGGAATGCAGTACATCGCCCATCGAGGACGTTTTAACCAGAAGTACACGCATCAGTCTTCCTTACTACTGGTGAGCAGTTCGGTTAACGTAATCAGCACGCTATCGGGAGTAATATCGATCAGGCTCTGGTGATACCCTTCGGCTGCATCGCCCTTACGTACTTTATGGTAGCCGCTGATCAGGCGAATGACCTTCGCTTTATGAGAGAGCGGCGGCGTGAAATCAGGGCTGCTTGGGCCATAAAGTGCCACCAGAGGACGGTCGAGTGCGGCGGCAACATGCATCAGGCCAGAGTCATTAGTGACCACGCCCTGGCATGCTGAGAGCAGGATAACGGCCTGTTCAAGCTGGGTATCACCCGCAAGGTTACGGCACCACGCCTGTTGCTCGGTGGACAGGGCCGCCAGAATCTCTTTACCCGCTTCCTTATCTTTGGCCGAGCCGAAAAGAATAACCTGATAGCCAGAATCAATGAGCTTCGCTGCGAGCGCGGCGTAGTGATAATGCGGCCAGCGCTTTGCCGGGCCGAATTCGGCTCCCGGGCAGAAACCGATCATCGGGCGCTGCTGCTCAAGGTTAAAAGCGGCGCAGGCCTGGGCTTTTTCACCCTCATTAACCTGTAATTTAGGCCACAGCAGTGGCTGCGGCAGATCTTTGGCCGACTGCATTACGCCTTTGTCGTAGCCCAATGCGACGTAGCGCTCGACCATCAATGGCCAGGCCTGTTTGTCCAGCTTGCGGCTGTCGTTCAGCAGGCCATAGCGCATCTCGCCCAGCCAGCCGGTGCGGTGGGGGATGTTGGCAAAAAAGGGAACCAGTGCGGATTTGAACGAGTTTGGCAGGACGTAAGCGCGATCGTAGCGCTTATCACGCAGGCTGTGGCCAAGACGACGGCGTTCGCCTATTGCCAGTGCGCCGTGACCAAGCGGCATGGCGATAGCTTCGTTCACTTCCGGCATGCGGGATAACAGCGGACGGCACCACGCGGGTGCCATCACATCGATTATCGCCTGGGGATAACGCGCCTTGAGCGTGCGATAGAGACTTTGCGACATCATCATGTCGCCCACCCATGACGGGCCAATCACCAGAATTTTCATGCGTTCCCTGTGCTGCTTATGCGTCGCGGTTTAACCATTTCATGTATTCCGCCACCCCTTCGGCGACGGTTTTGAACGGCTTGTCATAGCCTGCAGCACGCAGATTGGTTAAGTCTGCTTCGGTATAAGCCTGGTAGCGCCCCTTCAGCTTGTCCGGGAAAGGAATGTATTCGATGCTGCCTTTGCTGTGGAACGCCAGCGCGGCATCTGCCACGGCCTGGAAGGATTCCGCCCGGCCGGTACCGCAGTTGAAAATACCGGAAACACCGTTTTGCCAGAACCACAGGTTAACGGCGGCAACATCACCCACGTAGATGAAATCGCGCTTGAAGCCGTCGCTGCCTTCAAACAGCTTAGGATTTTCACCGTTGTTTAACTGAGTGTTGAGGTGGAATGCCACGCTCGCCATGCTGCCTTTGTGGCCTTCACGTGGTCCGTAGACGTTAAAGTAGCGGAACCCGGTCACCTGAGAGTTAGCCTCAGGCAGGATCTGGCGGACATACTCGTCGAACAGGAACTTGGAGTAGCCGTAAACGTTCAGCGGCTGCTCATATTCGCGGGATTCGATAAAGTCTTTATTGCGACCGCCGTAAGTGGCAGCGGAAGAAGCATACAGGAACGGAATTTCATGCTCGAGGCAGTAGTGCAGGACTTCTTTAGAATACTGATAGTTGTTGTCCATCATGTACTTGCCGTCCCACTCTGTGGTGGACGAGCAGGCGCCTTCATGGAAGATAGCGTCGATATCGCCAAACTCTTCCCCGGCCATAATCTGGATAAGGAAGTCTTCTTTATCCATGTAGTCAGCGATATCAAGATCAACCAGGTTAGCAAACTTAGTGCCGTCCTTCAGGTTATCCACCACCAGGATGTCCCGGTAGCCTTGCTCATTCAGGGATTTAATAATATTGCTGCCGATCATGCCGGCGCCGCCAGTAACGATAATCATAAGCTTAACCTTTAAAAAGTGGGGCTTTCAGGCCTTGTGCCTGATGTGCTAATGGCTCTTATCATACCATTACAATTAAAGACCCGCCTAATGAGCGGAAGTTTTTCACCCTCGTGATTTATCCTGCAAAAATCAGATTCCCTGAAGCGTAATCTCGTCTCCTGGTATAGGTTTGGGTAATATGTGCCGAAATTTGCCATGCCTGGAGAATCGCGATGCGCGAAGATTTTTACAAGCAGTTGACCTCCCAGCTCGAGACGGCTCGTGCGGAAGGGTTATTTAAAGAAGAGCGTATTATCACCTCCGCCCAGAATGCGGATATCACCGTTGCCGATGGCAGCCACGTTATCAACTTCTGCGCCAACAACTATTTGGGTCTTGCTAACCATCCGCAGCTGATTGAAGCGGCTAAACAGGGGATGGATAAGCACGGCTTTGGTATGGCTTCGGTGCGCTTTATCTGCGGTACTCAGGACAGCCACAAAGTGCTGGAAGGCAAGCTGGCGGAATTCCTCGGTACGGACGATGCGATTCTTTACTCCTCCTGCTTCGACGCCAACGGCGGCTTGTTTGAAACCCTGCTTGGCCCGGAAGACGCCATCATTTCCGATGCGCTGAACCATGCCTCGATTATCGACGGCGTTCGCCTGTGTAAAGCCCAGCGCTACCGTTATGCCAATAATGACATGCAGGAACTGGAAACTCGCCTGAAAGAGGCGCGTGCTGCCGGGGCTCGTCACGTGATGATCGCCACCGACGGCGTGTTCTCAATGGACGGCGTGATTGCCAACCTGCAGGGCGTATGTGACCTGGCGGACGAATATAATGCGCTGGTGATGGTGGATGATTCTCACGCCGTGGGTTTTGTCGGTGCCAACGGGCGCGGCACGCACGAATATTGCGATGTCATGGACCGCGTTGACATCATCACCGGTACGCTGGGCAAAGCGCTGGGTGGCGCTTCCGGTGGCTACACCGCAGGACGCAAAGAAGTTATTGAATGGCTTCGCCAGCGTTCACGCCCTTATCTGTTCTCTAACTCGCTCGCTCCAGCCATTGTTTCCGCCTCTATTAAGGTTCTGGAGATGCTGGCGTCAGGCGAAGAACTGCGTGAGCGCCTGTGGTCGAATGCCCGCCTGTTCCGCGAAAAAATGAGCGCAGCCGGTTTTACGCTTGCCGGTGCCGATCACGCGATCATTCCGGTGATGTTGGGCGAAGCGGTTGTGGCGCAGAACTTTGCGCGTGAGCTGCAAAAAGAAGGTATTTACGTCACCGGTTTCTTCTACCCGGTGGTGCCAAAAGGTCAGGCGCGTATTCGTACCCAAATGTCGGCGGCGCATACCCCTGAGCAAATTGAACGTGCGGTTGATGCGTTTACGCGTATCGGTAAGCAATTAGGCGTTATCGCTTAAGGGAGCGGCCATGAAAGCATTAGCAAAACTGAAGGCGGAAGAAGGCATCTGGATGACGGATGCACCCAAGCCGGAAATGGGTCATAACGATCTGCTGATTAAAATTCGTAAAACGGCGATTTGCGGTACCGACGTGCATATCTACAACTGGGACGAATGGTCGCAAAAAACCATCCCTGTCCCTATGGTTGTGGGTCACGAATACGTAGGGGAAGTGGTTGGCATAGGCCAGGAAGTGAAAGGCTTCAAGATTGGTGACCGCGTTTCCGGCGAAGGGCACATCACCTGTGGTCACTGCCGTAACTGCCGCGGCGGTCGTACCCACCTGTGCCGCAACACCACCGGCGTTGGCGTCAACCGCCCTGGCTGTTTTGCTGAGTATTTGGTTATCCCGGCCTTTAATGCGTTCAAAATTCCGGACAATATCTCTGACGATCTGGCTTCTATCTTCGATCCATTCGGCAACGCAGTGCATACCGCGCTTTCGTTCGATCTTGTGGGCGAAGATGTGCTGGTGTCCGGCGCGGGTCCTATCGGGATCATGGCCGCTGCGGTAGCGAAGCACGTTGGTGCTCGTAACGTGGTGATTACCGACGTGAACGAATACCGCCTGGAACTGGCGCGTGAAATGGGTATTACTCGCGCGGTTAACGTCAGCAAAGAAAGCCTGCAGGACGTGATGGGCGAGCTGGGGATGACCGAAGGGTTTGACGTTGGCCTGGAGATGTCCGGCGCACCTCCGGCGTTTCGCACCATGCTGGATACCATGAACCATGGCGGCCGTATTGCCATGCTGGGGATCCCGCCGTCTGATATGTCTATCGACTGGACCAAGGTTATCTTTAAAGGACTGTTTATTAAAGGTATCTACGGGCGAGAGATGTTTGAGACCTGGTACAAGATGGCCGCGCTGATCCAGTCTGGCCTGGATCTGTCTCCTATCATCACCCATCGTTTCTCTATCGATGAGTTCCAGAAAGGCTTTGACGCGATGCGCTCCGGGCAGTCCGGTAAAGTTATCCTGAGCTGGGATTAATCATTAAGCCAGAGGGCATCGCGCCCTCTGGTTTTTCAGTTACGCCTGTTTGCCCCAACCCTGCCACTGATGCTGGAGATATTTCACCAGCGCGCTCTCGGCAATACTTTCACTGATGACTTTAAAGTAGGTGGTTGCGTCCACCGGCTCGATAGGCTGTTTCGGTTTACACAGCTTCACGCCACGGAATGGGTTACGAGGCGGCTGTTGTTTGCCCGGCTGCGTATTATTTGGCGTTGAAGTGTCTATCTGTGGTTCATTAAGCAGGCTGCTCGGGCGTACCAGAGTAATGTCCGGCGGAAGGTTATAGACCATCTGCTGGAGGACCCGAACGGTTGATGGGTGTGGATGGCCGATGGCGATTGCCGACCCGGTTTTTCGCGCAAGTTGAATCGCGCGGTTGAACTGAAAGCGAATATCCGCTTCGTTCTGGGTATCGTCGAGAAAGACCTTCCGCTTAATCACTTTTACGCGCGTCCCGGCTGCGGCACGCGTTGCCTGGCTGTTGCCGATGGTCATGCTGTCCAGGAAATAGAGATTGTACTGCTCCAGCGACTGCATCACCTTTTGCATGCCGAACAGGCTGGAGGTCATCGCGCTGCCCATATGGTTATTCATGCCAACGGCATAAGGGACTTTGTTTACCGCATCGCGAATAATTCTCTCGATCTCGCTGCTGCTCATGTCCGGACGTAGAGTATCTTTCTCAAGCGGCTGCTTGCTAAGCGGTGCCATCGGCAGGTGGATCAGGACTTCGTGCCCGGCGTTATGGGCTTTGGTGGCCATTTCACGAGCGTGAGGCGCATTGGGCAGCACGGCAACGGAGACGTTAGTCGGCAGTGCCAGCACCAGGTTTTCCTGCTGAGGACGATAGCCAAAGTCATCAATCACTATCGAGAGCTTACCGGCCCATGCGGAGGTTGCCAGCATTAGCCCGCTGGCGGCGGCGAAAAAAACAGTGCGGAACTGAGGCAAAACTTATCTTCCCAACCACGGTTGTGGATTCACTGCCTGGCCCTGGCGACGAATTTCGAAATAGAGTGACGGACGGCCCTGGCCGCCACTGCTACCGACCAGTGCGATAGGCTGCCCGGCGCGCACCTGGGTGCCGACGCTGACCAACGCGCTCTGGTTGTAGCCGTAGAGACTCATATCGCCTTTACCGTGTTCAATAACGACGACAAGGCCATAGCCCTGCAGCCAGTCGGCAAGGATCACGCGTCCGTCGGCAATGGCTTTAACTTCCGTGCCCTCCGGCGCCGCAATAACGATACCTTTCCAACGTAGTTCACCTTGCAGCTGTTCGCCATAACGATGCAGTAACGAACCGCGAACCGGCCAGTATGCCTGCCCGCGCGGTGACCCGAGGCCGCCGGTTCTCGACATCAGCGAGCGTTCGCTTTCGGTTGGCTTGTAGGTCGTGCCTTTGTTAGAGGCTTCCTGCTGCTTGCTGCGAACCTGCTCGGCTTCGCGCGCCTCACGCTCTGCCCGAGCTTTTGCTGCGGCTGCTGCTCGGGCGATTTGATTCTGCAAGCGCGACTGGTTCTGACGCATTTCGCTCAGCTTCTGCTGATCCTGCTGAATCGAGGATTCGAGGCCAGCGAGGGTTTTTTTGCGTTCGTTACGGGCGCTTTCCAGCTTGGCCTGCTGTGCCTGCTGCTCGTAGAGCAGCGTTTGCTGTTCACTCTGCTTACTTTCCAGCTCGGATTTCTGCTGTGCGGCTTCAGCTTTGGTCTGCTTTAGCTCTTCGATTGTCTGCTGACGAGCAGCGTTAAGATAGCCAAAATAAGCCTGCAGGCGCTGGCCTCGCTGGCTTTCTTCTCCGCTGAGAATCAACTGAATACCGGTATGCTGACCCTGGCGAAACGCCGCATCCAGCTGAGCGGCCAGGTTACGTTCCTGGGTTGCCTGCTGTTTTTGCAGTTTGGCGAGAGAGTTATTCAGGGTTGCGATTTGATTGTTTAAATCTGCGAGGGTGTTCTGGGTTTCACGCAGCTTGCGGCTGGCCGCAGAAATAGCTTCTTCCTGCGCTTTTAGCTGAGCGAGTAAAACAGATCGCTGCTGCTGCTGCTGGCGCACGGCTCGCTCTTTGGCGGCGATATCCTGCTGGATAGACTGCAGCTGCTGTTTGTCATCGGCGTGGCTGGAAAAAGAGCATAACAAGACGCCAGCGCTTAACACGCTGGCGTAAATAACGGGCTTCACAGCCCATGTCTTTGAAAAAATCGCCTTTCCCCTCATGGGGAGGGATTATTCCACGATGAACAGCGGCTTGCCAGTCATCTCTTGCGGGATTTCCATGCCCATCAGGCTCAGCATGGTTGGCGCGATGTCGGACAGCTTGCCGCCTTCGACCGCTTTCAGATTTTTCTTGCCGATATAAATCAGAGGAACCGGCAGGCTGGTGTGCGCGGTATGTGCCTGGCCGGTAGCCGGGTCGCGCATTTGTTCTGCGTTGCCGTGATCTGCGGTAATCAGCAGTTGACCGTCAACGGCCTCAACGGCTTTAACCACCTGAGCCACGCAATTATCCAGCGCTTCAACGGCAGAAATAGCGGCATCATAAATGCCGGTATGACCGACCATGTCGCCGTTCGGGTAGTTACAGATGATGGTGTCGTATTTACCGCTGTTGATGGCGCTGAGAAGCTTGTCGGTCAGCTCTGCGGAGCTCATTTCTGGCTGCAGATCGTAAGTGGCTACTTTTGGCGAATTCACCAGCACGCGGTCTTCACCAGCGAAAGGCTCTTCAACCCCGCCGTTGTAGAAGAAGGTAACGTGAGCGTATTTCTCTGTTTCGGAGATGCGTAGCTGGGTTTTGTTGTGTTTCGCCATCCACTCGCCGAAGGTATTCGTCAGTGAAGCTGGTGGGTACGCGCAGGCTGTTTTAATGTCTGCGGCATATTCGGTCAGCATCACGAAGTCGCCAAACTTCACCACTTTTTTACGGCTGAAACCGTCGAAATCGGTATTAACAAAGGCGCGGGTGATCTGGCGGGCACGGTCGGCACGGAAGTTCATGAAGATCAGCGCATCGCCGTCGTTCATAGTGGACTCGGCTTCACCTGTAGCGCGGATCACAGTAGGTTTAACAAACTCATCGTTTTCATCGCGGGCGTAAGCGGCTGCCAGACCGGCAACGGCATTGTCTGCCTGGAATTCACCTTTGGCCTGAGTCATCAGGTCGTAGGCGAGCTCAACGCGATCCCAGCGGTTGTCACGGTCCATCGCGTAGTAACGGCCAATCAGGGTGGCTACGCGGCCTTTGCCCAGCGCAGCGAACTTGTCGGAGAATTTCTTCAGGGAGGATTCGGCGCTGCGCGGCGGCGTGTCGCGGCCGTCAAGGAAAGCGTGCAGATAGATGGCTTCAGCACCGCGTTCAGCGGCCAGTTCGATCATCGCCAGAATATGTTCTTCATGGCTGTGAACGCCGCCAGGAGAAACCAGGCCCATGATATGTACTGCTTTCCCGGCGGCAACCGCTTTGTCTACCGCGCCGGTCAGCACCGGGTTAGCAAAGAAAGTACGTTCTTTAATTTCAACGTCCAGGCGAGTCAAGTCCTGGTAGACGATGCGGCCGGCGCCAAGGTTGACGTGGCCCACTTCAGAGTTACCCATTTGACCGTCCGGCAGGCCAACTTCCAGGCCAGATGCGTTGATCAGGGTATGTGGACGCTGGGCCCACAGGTTATCCATTACCGGAGTTTTCGCGTTAAGGATGGCGTTATCCTGCTGCTCTTCGCGGTGGCCGTAGCCATCCAGAATCACCAGCACCATAGGTTTTTTAGTAACCGACATTGCAACAACCTCTGAGTCTAAGACAAAATTTGCGTAATTTTACTACAGGCGCTCCCGGTGAATAGCCGCAGAAGATCAAAGAAAGGGGCTGGATGGCGATCGGATTACATCAGTCTGGTTCTTTTTTTTCGTAACAGCCCGCAGAATCCACATAACATTATTCAGACTGGCTGTAATTGCCACAACGCGAAGGTATACTCCCCACCTGGTTTTCTCATCATTACTTAGTCGGGAGTTATTACCCCCCATGCAAGAAATTATGCAATTCGTTGGTCGTCATCCCATACTTAGTCTGGCGTGGGTTGGTCTGCTGGCAGCGGTACTTTTCATGACCTTTAAAGGCCTGGCCTCCAAAGTCAAAGTGGTAACCCGCGGTGAAGCCACTCGCTTAATTAACAAAGAAGACGCGGTGGTTGTCGATGTGCGCCAGCGTGACGATTTCCGTAAAGGCCACATTGCGAATTCACTGAACGTGCTGCCAACCGAAATCAAAAGCGGCAATTTTGGTGAGCTTGAAAAACACAAAGCGAAGCCCATTATTGTGGTATGCGCTAACGGCGTTTCTTCACAAGAATCAGCGGCTTTGTTACACAAAGCTGGCTTCGAGCAAGTCGCGCTGTTAAAAGAAGGTATTGCTGGCTGGAGCGGGGAAAACCTGCCACTGGTTCGCGGTAAATAATCTGGAAAAGACTGAGGTAAACCATGGCGAACATTGAGATCTATACCAAAGCGACCTGCCCTTTTTGCCACCGTGCAAAAGCCCTGCTGAATGAAAAAGGCGTGGCGTTCCAGGAGTTGCCTATTGACGGCGACGCCGCTAAGCGGGAAGAGATGATCAAACGCAGTGGCCGCACCACGGTACCGCAGATTTTTATTGACGCACAGCACATTGGCGGTTGCGATGACTTGTACGCACTGGACGCGCGTGGTGGACTCGATCCCCTGCTGAGCTAGTGTGGTTTGTCTGCCGTGTATCGCAGAGTAAGGACGTTTAAATTTAAGGGTTAACAATGTCAGAACAAAACAATACAGAAATGGGTTTCCAGATTCAGCGTGTTTACACCAAGGATGTCTCTTTCGAAGCACCTAACGCGCCGCACGTTTTCCAGAAAGACTGGCAGCCAGAAGTTAAACTGGATCTGGATACTGCATCCAGCCAGCTGGCTGACAATATCTACGAAGTTGTACTGCGCGTAACCGTCACCGCCAGCCTGGGCGAAGACACTGCTTTCCTGTGTGAAGTTCAGCAGGCGGGTATCTTCTCCGTGGACGGTATCGAAGGCTCGCAGCTGGCGCATTGCCTGGGTGCATACTGCCCGAACATTCTGTTCCCGTATGCGCGTGAATGTATCACTAGCCTGGTTTCTCGCGGCACTTTCCCGCAGCTGAACCTTGCACCGGTTAACTTCGATGCGTTGTTCATGAACTATCTGCAGCAGCAAGCTGGCGAAGGTGCTGAAAACCATCAGGATGCCTGATGAACAGCCTTAATGCTTCAATGACTGTTATCGGTGCCGGCTCTTACGGCACCGCTCTCGCTATCACCCTTGCGAGAAATGGCCACCACGTTGTGCTGTGGGGCCATGATGCCAAACATATCGCTACGCTGCAGGCCGATCGCTGCAACGTGGCTTTCCTGCCCGACGTTCCTTTTCCCGACACGCTGCATCTCGAGAGTGATTTAGCCGTCGCACTTGCCGCCAGCCGCAATATTCTGGTGGTCGTGCCGAGCCATGTGTTCGGGCAAGTGTTACGTCAAATCAAGCCGCTGATGCGCCCGGATGCACGTATTGTGTGGGCGACAAAAGGGCTGGAAGCTGAAACGGGTCGATTGCTGCAGGACGTTGCCCGCGAAGCGCTGGGTGATGATGTTCCCCTGGCGGTTATTTCCGGCCCGACCTTTGCGAAAGAGCTGGCTGCCGGTTTACCAACCGCGATTGCGCTTGCGGCGACCGACGACCAGTTTGCAGAGGATCTCCAGCACCTGCTGCACTGCGGCAAAAGCTTCCGCGTCTACAGCAATCCCGATTTCATCGGCGTTCAGCTGGGCGGGGCGGTTAAAAACGTCATCGCTATTGGGGCCGGGATGTCGGATGGCATCGGGTTTGGCGCCAATGCACGTACCGCGCTTATCACCCGTGGTCTTGCAGAGATGACGCGTCTGGGCAGTGCGCTCGGTGCTTCGCCTGAAACCTTTATGGGTATGGCTGGCCTGGGCGATCTGGTGCTGACCTGTACCGACAACCAATCCCGTAACCGTCGCTTCGGCATGATGCTTGGCCAGGGAATGGATGTGGATGGCGCACAGCAGAAGATTGGCCAGGTGGTTGAAGGCTATCGCAATACCAAAGAAGTTCGCGAGCTGGCGGCTCGAGTAGGCGTCGAAATGCCAATAACCGAGGAAATTTATCAGGTATTGTATTGCGGAAAAAATGCGCGCGAGGCAGCATTAACGTTGCTTGGTCGTACTCGTAAGGATGAACGAAGCGGCAATTGAGGGATCGCTTAATACACCGCAATAACTGAAACGTCCCGACCCTGGTGTCGGGCGTTGTTTTTCTGTCTGGAGAGAACAATGTCGTCTGAAGAACTGGATTTGGTGTGGAGCAATATTAAAGCCGAAGCGCGAGCGCTTGCGGATTGTGAACCCATGTTGGCCAGTTTTTATCATGCGACGCTCCTCAAGCACGATAACCTTGGTAACGCGCTCAGCTACATGCTGGCCAATAAGTTAGCTTCGCCGATTATGCCGGCTATCGCGATTCGCGAGGTTGTCGAAGAAGCCTACGCAGCCGATCCGCAGATGATTGCTTCCGCGGCTTGTGACATTCAGGCTGTTCGCACCCGTGACCCGGCGGTAGACAAGTATTCAACGCCGCTGCTTTATCTCAAAGGTTTTCACGCGCTCCAGGCATATCGAATTGGCCACTGGCTCTGGCTGCAAGGGCGACAGGCGCTGGCTATCTTCCTGCAGAATCAGGTCTCAGTTTCTTTCCAGGTAGACATTCACCCGGCGGCGAAAATCGGCTGCGGGATCATGCTGGATCACGCCACGGGGATTGTGATCGGTGAGACTGCGGTCGTCGAAAACGATGTTTCTATTCTGCAGTCGGTCACGCTGGGCGGTACCGGTAAAACCAGTGGCGATCGCCATCCGAAGATCCGCGAAGGCGTGATGATTGGCGCTGGCGCAAAAATCCTTGGCAATATAGAGGTCGGAACCGGCGCAAAAATTGGCGCAGGCTCAGTTGTGCTACAGCCTGTTCCGCCGCATACCACTGCTGCTGGCGTACCGGCTCGCATTGTGGGCACGCCAGGTAGCGACAAACCGGCGATGGATATGGATCAGCACTTCAACGGCGCGGGCTTTGAGTACGGCGACGGCATTTAGCTTCTGAGCACGGCGCCCTGATACCCCAACTGGCGCCAGGCCTCATACACCACCACGGACACCGAGTTAGAGAGGTTCATGCTGCGGCTGTCCGGCATCATTGGGATGCGAATCTTCTGTTCCGCCGGCATCGCATTCAGGATCTCAGGGGGCAACCCACGCGTTTCCGGCCCGAACATCAAATAATCCCCTGCCTGATAGCTCACCGCGCTGTGGGCCGGCGTTCCCTTGGTCGTTAAGGCAAACAGGCGTTGAGGCTTTTCTGCCTCTAAAAATGCATTGTAGTCGCGATGGCGCAGCACGGTCGTAAACTCGTGGTAGTCCAGCCCGGCGCGTCGCAGGCGCTTATCGTCCCAGGGAAAGCCCATCGGCTCAATGATGTGCAACCGGAAACCGGTATTGGCGCACAGGCGGATAATGTTCCCGGTATTGGGCGGAATTTCTGGCTCAAACAAAACGATATTTAACATACAACCCCCATCGACTAGGGGGCGAAGAATAGCAAAATTGCGGCTAAGCAGAAATGAAAACAGGCTCCGTAGAGCCTGCTTGTTAGCGGTGATAAAGCGGTAGCCAGAGCGTCAGGCGTAGACCACCCAGCGGGCTGTCATCAGCTTTTACCCAGCCACGATGCTGCTGTACGGCGGTTTCCACGATAGCCAGACCGAGACCTGTACCTCCCGACTCGCGATCGCGAGCTTCATCTGTACGATAGAACGGGCGGAAAATCTGCTCTCTGTCTTCCGGGCTGACACCCGGGCCGTCATCGTCAACGGTGACGGTAATGCCTTGATTATCGACTGAGAAATTCACAGCTATCTTGGTATGGGAGTAACGCAGGGCGTTACGAACAATGTTCTCCAGCGCGCTTTCCAGCGCATTCGGGTTACCGTACATCAGCCACGGTCCCGGCGGGTAGGTGATCTCCAGCGACTTGCCCACCTGCTCGGCTTCGAAGGCGGCGTTATCCAGCATCTCAGTCCAGATTTGATTAGCCTTCATGGTCTCGCTAACCAGCGCATTTTTTTGCTGGTTACGCGACATGACAAGCAGGTCATTAATCATCCCGTCCAGGCGCTGGGCTTCCGTTTCAATGCGTGCCAGCTCTTTGCTCTCACCGCTTCGGCGGCGCAGCAGCGCGGTACCAAGCTGCAGGCGGGTCAGCGGAGTGCGGAGTTCATGAGAGATATCAGACAGCAATCTTTGCTGCGCCGTCATCATTCTTTCCAGCGCCGTCACCATTTGGTTAAAGCTTGCGCCCGCGGCCTGGAATTCCTGTGGCCCAGCCTCGAGTTCCGGATGTTGACGCAGGTTGCCCTGGGCTACTTCATCTGCTGCGTTTTTCAGCTTACGAGCCGGTTTGGCGAGGCTCCATGCAAGCCAGAGCAACAGCGGGGAACTCACCAGCATGGTGACAATCAGTAGCAGCAAAGGGCGGTCGAACAGCAGGTTGATGAAGTCAGATTGCGAGCTGCTGGCCGGGCGAATCAGGTAAAGTTGGTAGTTATCTTCGCCATCTCGCACCGAAAAAGGCCCAACTAGCTCAACCCGGCCATATTTCTTTTTCTGAGGATGATCGGCATTATCGGACTGGCCGATAAAGTTGCGGATGATCTGCATTTCGTTGCGTTGGGCGCCAATGACGCGCCCTTCGCTGGTGACCAGCAGCAGACGCTGGCCAGGAGGTGCCCATTTGTCGATGGCGCGGAACAGGCGCCGCCACCACATCAAATCATTCGGTGGATCGGTTGCCAGCTCCGCCTCGACGTGTTGCTCAATCATGTAGCCCTGACGTTGCTCATTTTCCATCAGCTCGGTCATCTGGCGTGAATCCAGCTTCGGCAGCATTAAAACTAACATCAGTACCAGAGCTAGCGTCAGCCAGAAGATGGCAAAAATTCGCGCGGTAAGGCTACTTATCATGAAGCGGAAACCATCAGATAGCCGCGGCCACGCAAGGTTTTAAACCACGGATGGCCGTCTTTACGATCCGGCAATTTACGACGCAGGTTGGAAATATGCATGTCGATTGCACGATCGAACGGCGTTAAGCGTTTACCCAGAACTTCCTGGCTCAGATGTTCACGTGAAACCACCTGACCCAGATGCTGGGCAAGGAGATAAAGCAGCGTGAATTCGGTGCCGGTTAAGTCCAGGGCCTGCCCGTCAAAGCTGGCTTCCTGGCGGCCCGGATTGAGGCTCAGCCCGTCGACTTCTACCGTCGGCGAACTGCTGTCGCTGTTCTGTTGCTGCTCGCTCCAGTGTGAACGACGCAGGATGGCGCGAATACGGGCGACAAGCTCGCGGTCGTTAAAGGGTTTTGGCAAATAGTCATCGGCACCCAGCTCAAGGCCGAGCACGCGATCGAGTTCGCTACCGCGAGCGGTAAGCATAATGACAGGTGTCTGGTGTGTCTGGCGAAGCTCTTTCAAAGTATCAATGCCGTTTTTCTTTGGCATCATTACGTCGAGCAATAACAGGTCGATGCTGTCGTCCAGAAGCGTCAACGCTTGCTCACCATCGTGAGCAACAATCACGTCAAAACCTTCCATGTCGAGCAATTCCTTTAGCAGGGAAGTCAGCTCTCGGTCATCATCAACTAACAGGATTTTATTCATTGTGAAATTACCTCCGAGGCAGAAATTACGTCATCAAGGCGCGCTAATCCATGACTTTACGTTGTTTTACACCCCCTGACGCTAGTTTGCAGCGGGAATCGTAGACTGGCTCTCGTTGAATCGCAGCACACACAGATTTTGGGAGCAAGTGATGCGCAATGTTACCGCTGTCGTCATGGCCTCAACGCTGGCGTTTACCTCGTTAGCCAGCCAGGCCGCTGATTTGCCGACCGGCGTTAACTGGCCACAAAGCGACAATCTGGCAAAACGAAACAACGGTCAGAATCATATGTTTGACGGCATAAGTTTGACTGAGCAACAACGCCAACAGATGCGAGATCTTATGCACCGGGCAAGGCATGATAGCCCACCCGTTAATGTTAGCGAAATGGAGATCATGCATCGCCTGGTCACCGCAGATAAATTTGATGAAGTGGCAGTGAAAGCTCAGGCTGAAAAAATGGCACAAGAACAGGTTGCCCGCCAGGTTGAAATGGCAAAAGTACGCAACCAAATGTACCACTTACTCAGTCCGGAACAGCAAGCCGCTTTGAATGAGAAACACCAGCAGCGCATGGATAATCTCCGTGAACTGTCTGAACTGCAGCAGGGCGTTTCGCTGCAGGCCATGAGTAGTAGCAGTACCCGTAGTAACCAGTAACAAACCCTGTTTTCCTTGCCATAGACACCATCCCTGTCTTCCCCGCCTACCAAGGCGGGTTTTTTTTGCCCGACGCTCAGGGCGGATCCGCTATACTAGCGGCATTCACCTGCGGGAGCCCCCATGAATCAACAATATGGGCAGCTGGTTAGTCGGGCTGCAATTGCAGCGACCGTCATGGCGTCGCTGTTGCTGTTAATTAAAATTTTCGCCTGGTGGTATACCGGTTCGGTCAGTATCCTGGCCGCGCTGGTGGATTCACTGGTTGATATTGCCGCTTCATTAACGAATCTGCTGGTGGTGCGTTATTCGCTTCAGCCCGCGGATGAAGAGCATACGTTCGGTCACGGTAAGGCTGAGTCGCTGGCCGCCCTCGCACAAAGCATGTTTATCTCAGGTTCTGCACTGTTCCTGTTTTTGACCGGTATTCAGCACCTGGCCGAACCCTCGCCGATGAAAGATCCTGGTATTGGCGTTGCGGTCACGATTGTGGCACTGATAAGCACCTTAATTCTGGTGACTTTCCAGCGCTGGGTGGTGCGAAAAACTCAAAGCCAGGCCGTCCGGGCAGATATGCTTCATTATCAGTCTGATGTTATGATGAATGGCGCAATTCTTATTGCGTTGGCCTTATCCTGGTACGGCTGGCATCGTGCGGATTCGCTGTTTGCTTTGGGCATTGGCGTGTACATTTTGTATAGCGCGCTGCAAATGGGTTATGAAGCAGTGCAATCGCTGCTTGATCGGGCGTTACCAGACGAGGAACGTCAGGCTATTATTGATATCGTGAATGCGTGGCCCGGCGTCAGAGGGGCCCACGATCTTCGAACGCGGCAGTCAGGGCCGACCCGCTTTATACAGCTTCATATTGAGATGGAAGATAATTTGCCGCTGGTTCAGGCGCACGTTGTGGCTGAACAGGTGGAACAGGCAATCTTGCATCGTTTTCCCGGATCGGATGTGATTATCCACCAGGATCCTTGCTCTGTGGTTCCAGCGGGACGACAGGGGCATTTCGAGCTTTAGTTTTACGTTGGAAAGTTGGCGCTGATTGGCAGTTTTTGCATAATGTACCGCCATTTGGCCTGACCTGAATCAATTCAGCTGGAAGCCGTTGTTATACTATTTGGGCAGCGTCGAAGCTTCGGATTGCCCGCAGCGTTTTCCGGCAACAGGATTAATTTTGCTTTCAAAGTTCAGAGGTAGTCATGATCAAAAAAATTGGTGTGTTGACGAGTGGCGGTGATGCGCCGGGCATGAACGCGGCGATCCGCGGTGTGGTGCGCGCAGCGCTGTCAGAAGGTCTGGAAGTCATGGGTGTCTATGATGGCTACCTGGGTCTGTACGAAGATCGCATGGTGCAGCTGGACCGCTATAGCGTGTCCGACATGATTAACCGTGGCGGTACATTCCTGGGTTCCGCTCGCTTCCCTGAGTTCCGCGATGAAAATGTTCGCGCCGTGGCTATCGAAAACCTGAAAAAACGCGGCATTGACGCGCTGGTGGTTATCGGCGGCGACGGTTCTTACATGGGGGCAATGCGCCTGACCGAAATGGGCTTCCCTTGCATCGGTCTGCCGGGCACCATCGATAACGATATCAAAGGCACCGACTACACCATCGGTTACTTCACCGCGCTGGAAACCGTGGTTGAAGCGATTGACCGCCTGCGTGATACCTCCTCTTCACACCAGCGTATCTCCATCGTTGAAGTGATGGGGCGTTACTGCGGTGACCTGACCCTGGCTGCGGCTATCGCCGGCGGCTGTGAGTTTGTGGTTCTGCCGGAAGTTGAATTCAGCCGCGAAGATCTGGTGGCAGAGATTAAAGCCGGGATCGCCAAAGGTAAAAAACACGCCATTGTTGCCATTACGGAGCACATTTGCGATGTCGACGAACTGGCTAAATATATCGAAACCGAAACCAAGCGCGAAACCCGTGCTACCGTTCTGGGCCATATCCAGCGCGGCGGTTCTCCGGTAGCGTATGACCGTATCCTGGCATCCCGCATGGGCTCTTATTCCATCGAACTGCTGCTGCAGGGCTTTGGTGGCCGCTGCGTCGGCATCCAGAACGAAAAACTGGTTCACCATGACATCATCGACGCGATTGAGAACATGAAGCGTCCGTTTAAAGGTGACTGGCTGGATTGCGCTAAAAAGCTCTACTAAGTCGAGCTGCTATCAGCGAAAACCGGGCATTGCCCGGTTTTTTATTGCCTGTTATATCGCCAAAAGTTATAGACAATCTTTTTTTATTCTTTAATCCTTGAAATAGTTTCTGGCACGCTGGCTGCATCAAACTTCATAGAGAGAGCGAGCGATGAACAAGTGGGGCGTGGGTTTAACATTACTTTTGGCTTCTGGTGGCGTACTGGCGAAGGATATTCAGTTACTCAACGTGTCTTACGATCCGACTCGTGAACTGTATGAAGAGTACAACAAAGCGTTCAGCGCTCACTGGCAGCAGCAGACCGGTGATACGGTCACCGTACGCCAGTCTCACGGTGGGTCCGGGAAACAGGCAACCTCGGTCATCAACGGTATTGAAGCCGATGTCGTGACCCTGGCTCTGGCCTATGACGTTGATGCTATTGCCGAACGCGGACGCATTGATAAAAACTGGATCAAGCGCCTGCCGGATAACTCCGCGCCATACACTTCCACCATCGTGTTCCTGGTGCGTAAAGGCAACCCTAAACAGATTCATGACTGGAACGACCTGATTAAACCCGGCGTTTCCGTCATCACGCCAAACCCGAAAAGCTCCGGCGGTGCGCGCTGGAACTACTTAGCCGCATGGGGCTATGCGCTGCACCACAACAATAACGATCAGGCGAAAGCGCAGGACTTCGTTAAAGCATTATTCAAGAACGTAGAGGTGCTGGACTCCGGCGCTCGCGGCTCGACTAACACCTTCGTTGAACGCGGCATTGGCGATGTGCTGATTGCGTGGGAAAACGAGGCCTTACTGGCTACCAACGAGCTGGGTAAAGACAAATTCGAGATTGTGACCCCGAGCGAATCTATTCTTGCAGAACCGACCGTGTCGGTCGTGGATAAAGTTGTTGAGAAGAAAGGGACTCAGGCGGTGGCAGAAGCTTACCTGAAGTATCTCTACTCGCCAGAAGGCCAGGAGATTGCGGCGAAGAACTACTATCGCCCGCGTAACCCTGACGTTGCTAAAAAGTATGAAAAAGAGTTCCCGAAACTGAAGCTCTACACCATTGATGAAGAGTTTGGCGGCTGGGCGAAGGCGCAGAAGGACCACTTCTCTAACGGCGGTAGCTTCGACCAAATCAGCAAGCGTTAATCTTAAGTGGCCCCGAGGGGCCATTTTTGTTTCCGCTGTCTGACATTTACTCGCTGAATATCTTCCCGTAGAGTGCTGAAAAACTCTACAGGAGACAGGTATGTCGCTCTGGTTTTCAGATCCCCTCATCCTGCCCGGCATCATTATTCTCATCACCATCGTTCTTTGGGCCACTTCTGCGCTGCCTGAATACCTGACCGCGCTGTTATTTTTCGCCGCAGCGATGGTGGCGAAAATAGCCCCGGCCGAGGTGATTTTTAGCGGCTTTGCCTCGTCGGCCTTCTGGCTGGTGTTCAGCGGTTTTGTTCTGGGCATCGCTATTCGCAAAACGGGTCTGGCCGATCGTGTGGCTCGAGCGCTTTCCGCAAGGCTGACGAATTCCTGGCTGCATATGGTCGGCAGCGTCGTGTTACTAAGTTATGCCCTGGCTTTTGTTATGCCTTCGAACATGGGGCGCATTGCGCTGCTGATGCCGATTGTTGCGGCGATGGCGCAAAGAGCGTCCATCGGCGAAGGCACTCGAGCCTGGTACGGTTTGGCGCTGGCCGTGGGATTTGGCACTTTCCAGCTCTCGGCCACGATTTTACCCGCCAACGTACCGAATCTGGTGATGAGCGGGGCGGCTGAAGGGTCTTATGGCCTGCATCTTAACTATCTGCCTTATCTGATGCTGCACACCCCGGTGCTCGGCATTCTGAAAGGGATTGTGCTGATAGGCCTGATTTCCTGGCTATTTCCCGGCAAGCCTTTGCCGCCTGAGCAAATGGCCAGCTCAGCGCCGATGAGCGCCGAAGAAAAGCGGCTGGCGTGGCTGCTGGTTGCCGTGCTGGGGCTGTGGGTGACTGAAAGCTGGCACGGGATTGGTCCTGCGTGGATAGGCCTTATCGCCGCCTGCATAACGCTGTTGCCGCGCGTTGGATTTATCACCGGGGAGGAGTTTGCCAGCGGCGTGAATGTACGTACCTGTTTTTACGTGGCGGGGATTCTGGCTCTGGCAACGACCGTGACTCATATTGGGCTGGGCGCTCTGGTGGGCGAGAAGCTAATGGCTATTATGCCGCTGGACGCCAGCAGGCCCTTTACCAGCTTTGCCGCGCTGACCGGCATCACCAGCCTGCTCAACTTTATCGTCACCGCGAATGGCGTGCCCGCGCTTTATACCACCTTTGCGGAGAGCTTCTCGCAGGCGACGGGATTCCCACTTTTGTCAGTGATTATGATTCAGGTGCTCGGTTATTCAACGCCGCTGCTGCCGTATATGGCTTCACCGATTGTGGTGGCGATGGGGCTGGGGAAAGTTCCCGCCAAAGAGGGATTGAAGCTTTGCCTGGCGCTGGCCTTGGTGACGTTCTTGATTCTGCTGCCGCTGGATTATGGCTGGTTCCAGTTGCTGCACAAACTCTAAAAAAAACGGCTCCGCTTGCCGGAGCCGTTCATCAATATTATTCGCGTAATTACGCTTTTTTCGCTTCAGCTGCTGCTTTAACGATAACCGCGAAAGCGTCCGCTTTCAGGGATGCACCGCCAACCAGCGCGCCGTCGATGTCCGGCTGAGCAAACAGCTCTGCTGCGTTTTTATCGTTAACGGAACCGCCGTACTGGATGATCACTTGCTCAGCCACTTTCGCGTCTGCTTTAGCAATGTGGTCACGGATAAATTTGTGTACTGCCTGAGCCTGAGCTGGGGTTGCAGATTTACCGGTACCGATAGCCCAAATTGGTTCGTAAGCGATAACCGCGCCTTCGAAAGCTGCTGCGCCCTGAGTTTTCAGCACGGCGTCAATCTGGCGGGCGCAAACTTCTTCGGTTTTGCCCGCTTCGTTTTCCGCTTCGCTTTCACCGATGCACAGTACTGGCACCAGGCCTGCAGCTTTCAGCACGGCGAATTTTTTGGCGATGAACTCGTCGGACTCAGCGTGATAGGTACGACGCTCAGAGTGGCCAATGATGATGTATTTAGCACCGATATCTTTCAGCATGTCTGCAGAAACTTCACCGGTGAACGCGCCGGACAGGTTAACGTCTACGTTCTGCGCGCCAAGAATGATGTGGCTACCGGAAGCAGCGTGTTTGGCCAGGTCCAGGTACATGGTTGGTGGGGCGATGGCAACGCCGCAGCCGTCCACGCCAGACAGCTCTTTACGCAGGTTAGCGATAAGCTCGTTAACCATATGTTTGCTGCCGTTCAGTTTCCAGTTACCCATCACTAAAGGATGTCGCATTTTAATTCTCCACGCGGTAAGCAATAAAAAGAATCACTGCCCGTTGGGCAGCTTGGTCTGTGAAACAGTATAGAGAGTCAGCGGGTGAAAGGCTTTGCTTTTTGTCATTTATTCGCCGCTGTTTAACGTCTCGGATAGCGTTAGCTTAATCGGTTCAACGGCGAAAGTTAGCCCTTTTTCGCCGTTATCTGCCACCACATAGCGAATGGCACCGTCGTTCTGGGCGAAATAGCGTTTATTTTTTCCATCGCTGAGTAATTTGGTCAGCTTCTGCTGGCTTTGCGCTTTTGAAAGCGTTGGCGTGAAGCTGCGGATAATCGCGGCCATATACTCCAGCGCCTTGCCGCGGGCGGCTTTTTGCTCCGGTCCTTGAATGGGCAGCCAGGTTATCTGCATCGACTTAATTTTTAAGGTACCGAGTTCCAGCGCCGTAGAAGCGTAAAGATTTTCGTTGATCTTGGTGGCGGCGCGGGTCAGGTTAGCTTTGTCGCGGCTTTTCTCCACTGCGCGGAATTCATTCAGAGGCAGCGACGGATTATCGATATCAAACCTTCCGCGAAACTGGGTAATGGTCAGATCGAAAGTCGGTGCACCTGGCAGCAGGTAAGGGGCGGCAGGAAGCTGAGAAGCTGTATCTGACGTAGGATCTGCCCGACTCACCGCCAGAGGCAGCGCCAGCAGCACAAGGGCAGGCAGCAGGTATTTCATCGACACACTTCTCCTGATTTGTTCATCATCCCGATTAAATCGGCAATCCGTTGGCTTGTCAAAACGGGCGGTGACCAGGGTACACTACGCCGCGAGAAAATAATAAGGACCTTACCCATGACCATACAGCAATGGTTGTTCTCTTTTAAAGGGCGTATTGGACGCCGTGACTTTTGGATCTGGATCGGCGCGTGGATAGTCGGGCTGATTATTCTGTTTACCCTGGCCGGGGCAGAAATCCTGCCTTACTCCACGGCGGGCTTCTTCCTCACCGGCTCGTTGATTCCCACCGCCGCAGTGATTGTGAAGCGCCTGCACGACAGGGATAAAAAAGGCTGGTGGGCGTTGCTGTTCATTCCGGCATGGCTGCTGGTGGCGGGGAACTGGGAAACTTTTGGCACGCTGTGGCAGTGGGGATTAGGGCGTTTTATCCCGACGCTTATCTTCGTCATGGTGTTGATGGACCTGGGTGCGTTTGTTGGCACCCAGGGAGAAAACCGCTTCGGGAAAGAGACCAGCGAAGTTAAATTTCGCTAACTTACCAGTAATGTTCGGCGGTCATATGGCCAGGTCTGCGGCGCAGATGTTTGGCCATCTGCCGGGTATCTTTCAGCAATTGCTGGGTATCACGCACCATTTGCGGGTTCCCGCATAGCATCACATGGCTGGTTTCAATATCCATCGCTAAGCCTACAGCCGCCTCAAGCTCGCCGCTTTCAATTAACGCCGGAACGCGCCCGGTGAGCGAACCTGGAACGGTTTCACGACTGACCACGGTTTGAATACGCAGTTTCCCCTGATAGCGCTCCTGTAACTCAAGCATGAGCGGGAGATAGCTTAAGTCGCTGGCGTAGCGCACCGCGTGAAGCAGAACGATATTGTCAAAGCGCTCAAGATCTTTGCCTTCCTGCAGGATAGACAGATAAGGCCCCAGCGCGGTGCCGGTCGCCAGCATCCAGAGCGTCTTGCATTCGGGGATTTCTTCCAGCACGAAGAACCCGGCCGCCTCGCTGACCAGCTGCACTTCATCACCAGGCTGAAGGGCATGCAGGCGAGGGCTGAGTTTGCCTTCGGGAACGGTAACCAGATAGAACTCAAGATCGGGGTTACTCGGGGCGTTAACGTAGGAGTAGGCGCGCTGAACGCGTTCGCCGTCTATCTCAAGCCCAAGCTTGGTAAATTGCCCGGCGGTAAACGCATTTACCGGCGCGTGAACCGTCAGGCTGAAGAGAGAATCGGTCCAGTTTTGAACCCTGGTGACTTTACCTGTAACCCACTCCGCCATGTTGCACTCCCGTCGTTACTTTTTTTCTATCTTCTCCAGAATGTGGCGGCATTTCCAGCCCAAACGAGCCGGAAAGCTCTAACCAACAAACGAGAAACGTTACAGAATATGCTTCTGCACTTCGGTATCTTTACGATCCAGATAGTGAATGGACTGGATGCGGCGAATGGTCCGGGATTTGCCGCGAATCAGCAGCGTTTCCGTGGTGGCCATGTTGCCCTTACGGGTGATGCCTTCCAGCAAATCGCCTTTGGTGATGCCTGTGGCGGAGAAAATAACGTTGTCGTTACGCGCCATTTCATCAAGCTTTAACACCAGCCCGGCCTCGATGCCCATTGCTTTGCAGCGCGCCAGTTCCTGCTCGCCAATGCGACGATTCTCTTCGCTGTCGCCTTTTACGTGGTGACGAGCCAGCAGCCGACCCTGCATATCGCCGTCCAGCGCGCGAATAACTGCCGCAGAAACTACGCCTTCCGGAGCGCCGCCGATCCCATAGAGGACGTCAACTTCGCTGTCCGGCATGCAGGTCAGGATCGAGGCGGCAACATCGCCGTCAGGAATGGCGAACACGCGCACGCCAAGCTGCTGCATCTCTTTAATCGTTTCGTCGTGGCGTGGTTTTGCCAGGATGGTTACCGTCAGCTCACCAAGTGGCTTTTCCAGCGCAGACGCGATGTTGCGGAGATTATCTTCAAGGCCGAGATTAAGGTCGATTGCGCCTTTGGCTCCCGGCCCAACGATCAGTTTCTCCATATACATATCGGGTGCATTCAGAAACGTGCCTTTATCGCCCACTGCGAGAACCGCCAGGGCGTTAGCCTGACCCATCGCCGTCATACGCGTGCCTTCAATCGGATCAACGGCAATATCTACCGCATCGCCTTTGCCGGTACCGACCTTTTCGCCAATGTAGAGCATCGGCGCTTCGTCGATTTCGCCCTCGCCGATGACGATTTCACCGTCGATGTTGATTTGGTTAAGGACGATACGCATGGCGTTTACGGCCGCGCCATCGGCCACATTCTTATCCCCACGGCCAAGCCATTTGTAGCCAGCAAGCGCGGCGGCTTCGGTCACGCGGGAAAATTCGATGGCAAGTTCTCGTTTCATAGCAGACTCATTTAGCAAACAGAATTGCCGGGGAGTTTAGCACAGGCGGGGAAGAGGGCGGGCAAGGCAGAAGCTGAAAGGCCCCTTTTCAGGGGCCTTATGGAGATTACTTCTCTTCGTGATCTTCCCAGGCAAGGGCGCGTTTAACCGCCTTTTGCCAGCCGGCGTAGCGGTAATTACGCTCGGTAGTTTCGATACCCGGACGGAACTCTTTCTCGATAACGGATTTCTCCTGCAGTTCGTCCAGGTTCTGCCAGAAGCCCACGGCCAGACCTGCCAGGTAAGCCGCACCCAGAGCGGTAACTTCACGAACTTCAGGGCGTTCAACGCGGGTGCCCAGAATATCGGACTGGAACTGCATCAGGAAGTTGTTGGCAACCGCACCACCGTCCACGCGCAATGCATGCAGGCGAATACCGGAGTCAGCCTGCATTGCTTCCAGCACGTCACGAGTCTGGTAGGCGATGGATTCCAGCGTAGCGCGAATAATATGGTTCGAGTTCACGCCGCGAGTCAGGCCGAAGATAGCCCCACGTGCATACGGGTCCCAGTAAGGCGCGCCCAGGCCGGTAAACGCAGGCACAACGTATACGCCGTTGGTATCCTTCACCTTGTTGGCAAAGTACTCGGAGTCGAACGCATCGCCAATCATCTTCATTTCGTCACGCAGCCACTGAATGGATGCGCCAGCCATAAACACCGCGCCTTCCAGCGCGTAGTTAACTTCGCCTTTCGGGCCGCAGGCGATGGTAGTCAGCAGGCCGTTGGTTGATGCAACTGCCTTTTCGCCGGTATTCATCAGCATAAAGCAGCCGGTGCCGTAGGTATTCTTCGCCATGCCTTCTTTTACGCACAGCTGGCCAAACAGCGCGGCCTGCTGGTCGCCGGCGATACCTGCGATAGGAATACGCGTGCCGCCTTTACCGCCGATGTTGGTCTGGCCATAAACTTCGGAAGATTTGCGAACTTCCGGCAGCATCGCCCGAGGGATATCCAGCGCTTCCAGCATACGGTCGTCCCAGTCCAGCTCGTGGATGTTGAACAGCATGGTACGGGAGGCGTTGGTGTAGTCGGTAACGTGCACACGTCCCTGGGTCATCTTCCAGATAATCCAGGTATCCACGGTACCGAACAGCAGTTCGCCGCGGCGAGCACGCTCGCGTGAGCCCTCAACGTGGTCGAGGATCCATTTTACTTTGGTACCGGAGAAGTACGGGTCAACCACCAGGCCGGTGTTGTGACGCACGTATTCTTCCATGCCGTTGCGCTTCAGCTCTTCGCAGATATCAGCGGTACGGCGGCACTGCCAGACGATCGCATTGTAAATTGGCTTACCGGTTTCGCGCTCCCACACCACGGTGGTTTCACGCTGGTTGGTGATGCCGATGGCCGCGATTTCGTCGGAATTGATGTCCGCTTTTGCCAGCACTTCTACCAGCGTGGAGCTTTGGGTGGCCCAGATTTCCATCGGATCGTGCTCTACCCAGCCTGGCTTAGGATAGATTTGCTCGAATTCACGCTGCGCGACGCTGATGATGTTGGCGTCATGATCCAGGACAACGGCACGCGAGCTGGTTGTTCCCTGGTCGAGAGCGACGATGTATTTTTTTTCTGTAGTCATAATCATGTCCTGAAGTCAGTATTACAGTGCTTTTTGCTGAGAGGTCACCTTGGTGTCCGGCTTGTCTTCTTCGACAACGCAGACATCGCATGGCAGGTGGCGACCAATCAATTTACGGTAGCCGAATGCGCCGAGGCACGCGCCGACAATAGGCGCAAACAGCGGCACCAGGAAGTAAGGCATGTCTTTCCCACCGGTGAAGGCTACGTCGCCCCAGCCTGCCAGCCACGCGAAGGTCTTCGGCCCAAGGTCACGAGCAGGGTTCATCGCAAACCCGGTCAGCGGGCCCATTGACGCGCCGATAACCGCGATCAGCAAGCCAATCAGCAGCGGAGCCAGTGGGCCACGCGGCACGCCGTTACCGTCATCGGTCAGCGCCAGAATCACGCCCATCAGAATGGCGGTAATCACCATTTCTACGGCAAAGGCCTGCACAAAGTTAATGTGTGGATTCGGGTAGGTGGAGAAGATACCTGCTAAATCCAGGCTTTCTACGCTGCCGCGCACCATATGATGCGTTTGTTCGTAGTCGAGGAACAGATTGTAATATAAGCCATAAACCAACGCGGCGGCGCTGAACGCGCCAAGGAACTGTGAAATAATAAACGGCACGACTTTGCGGCCGTCAAAACAAGCGAACAGCCAGAGTGCGATCGTCACGGCCGGGTTAAGATGTGCACCAGAAACCCCTGCGGTCATATAGATAGCCATCGCCACCCCTAAGCCCCAGATGATACTGATTTCCCACTGCCCGAAGGTGGCACCGGCCACTTTCAATGCAGCAACACATCCCACACCGAAGAAGATCAACAACGCGGTACCCATGAATTCGGCGATGCACTGGCCTTTTAAGGTTGTTGTAGCTGTCTGACTCATAGTGGGGTCCTGAAGGCAAAATTGATGATTATTGTTGTAGAGCGTCCTAGCCACCTTTATGCCGTGTAGGCACGGTGTTAATTTATCGTTAACGAGCACAAACGAGAAATATCGAACTTTAAATGTGCGTGGTGCGTCAAGAAAATGAGCGTTTTCGCGCTAAAAAATGAGCGGCACCGCATGATAAAACGGGGGAAGTTACGCGTTTTGTTAACGTATTATTTAACAAATTTTGGCCGTGAGGGCGGATGGCTTTCGGCATAGGCTGAAAAACGTCATGTTACGCAAAGAGCGCGGTAAGCCGCTGGACACGTGCATCCGCGCTCCTTACAATCGAGTTACGCCACGTGTTGCGCATACGTTCATAAAGGCGTCGCCGAAGAATCGGGACGAGGATAGCCATCCATCAACGCCTTGCCATTCAGGAGAGTTCGAAATGTCATTTGAAGTGTTTGAGAAACTGGAAGCAAAAGTTCAGCAGGCGGTTGACACGATTACGTTGTTACAGATGGAAATCGAAGAGCTGAAAGAGAAAAATAACGGTCTGGCTCAGGAAGTGCAGCAGGCGCAGAGCAATCACGAAGAGCTGGTGCGTGAAAACAGCAGCCTGAAAGAACAACAGCACGTCTGGCAGGAGCGTTTGCATGCGCTGCTGGGCAAAATGGAAGAAGTGTAATTCCCGCTTCCGACAAATAAGAACGGGCGCCTCAGGCGCCCGTTTTGCTATGTATCAGCTGGATTACTCAATATCCAGCGGATCTTCGGAGAGGATGATTCCGGTGTTGTCGGCATACAGATGGTCGCCGGAGAAGAAGGTGACGCCACCGAAGTTGACGCGCACATCGCTTTCGCCGATGCCTTCACCCGCAGAGCCTGCCGGAATTGCCGCAATGGCCTGAATGCCAATGTCCAGCTCTTCCAGATCGTCCACCTGGCGTACCGCGCCGTAAACCACAATGCCTTCCCACTCGTTTTGCAGCGCAAGACGAGCCAGTTCCGCATCAATCAGTGCACGACGTACCGAACCGCCGCCGTCGACCAACAACACGCGTCCACGGCCATTCTCTTCGAGCAGATCGTACAGCAACCCGTTGTCCTCGAAACATTTCACCGTGATGATTTGCCCACCAAATGACGAGCGGCCACCAAAGTTGGAGAACAACGGCTCGACGACGTTGACCTCTTCCTGGTAGATGTCACAAAGCTCAGAAGTATCGTATTTCATAGGATTAAGGTTCATTTGCTGCAGGAGTTGTCAGTATATCGCGTTCTGTTAACTGTTGGCAAAATCATCAATTGTTAATTGATATTTGTCAGTCATCAGAAAACGGTACTGAGCACGACGCCCACGGCAAACAGCAGATTCGTTAGCAACGCTGCTTTTACGGTGCGTTCCAGCATTGGGCGCATCGCAACAGGAGACTGCTCGCGTACCACATAGGCTGCTTGTTTGAGTAAAAGCGGCGCGGCCAGAACAAACAGCCATCCCCACAGACTCTTGAGCCAGATAAGGTTAAACAGGGCGAGGCAGACCAAAGAACCGATGAGCAGGCCGGCATGATAGCGGCGGGCAATGACCGGGCCGAGGCGCACGGCGAGCGTACTTTTACCGTTTTCACGGTCGCTGTCGATATCACGTAGGTTATTGATATTTAGCACGGCCGTTGCGAGCAGGCCGCAGGCGGTGGCGGGCAGAATGACCAGCGGCGCCAGTGAATGAGCCTGCAGATACCAGGTCCCCGCGACGCTAATCCAGCCGAAGAACACCAGCACTGAAATATCCCCCAGCCCCATATACCCGTAAGGGCGGGTGCCGACGGTGTAGGTAATGGCGGCGACGATAGACAGTACGCCGAGCAGCAAGAAACCCATAAAGTCCGCAAAGGTGTGACAGGCGAGGGCGACCAGCGACAGGCCCGAGAGGCAAATCAGCACGACCGTGATGACCAGCGCACGTTTCATCTGTGCCTGAGTAATCATCCCTTTTTGCATCCCACGCAGCGGCCCGATGCGATCTTCTTTGTCGCTGCCTTTAACCGCATCGCCGTAGTCATTGGCGAGATTTGACAAGATTTGCAGCAGCCCGGCGGTCAGCAGCGCCAGCAGCGCCACGGCAGGGTCAAATACGCCTTGCCAGTAGGCCAGGGCCGAGCCGCAGACGATGGAAGCAAACGCCAGAGGCAGCGTGCGTGGGCGAAGACTTTCCAGCCAGGCCTGGGTGACACTTGTAGGTTGCGAATCGCTCATTATTTGGTTGCCAACTTAGATAAAAAAATGGAGGGCATAAGCCCTCCACTTCAAATGAAGAAAATGCGTTAGCCGGATTATAGGATAAAACGGCTCAGGTCTTCATCTGCAACCAACTCATCCAGATGTTTGCCCACGTATTCGGCGTCGATCAGGATGGACTGACCATCTAGCTCGCTGGCGTCATAGGAGATATCTTCCATCAGACGTTCAAGCACGGTGTGCAGACGACGAGCACCGATGTTTTCGGTTGATTCGTTCACCTGCCAGGCCGCCTGAGCAATACGACGGATACCGTCCTCGGTAAAGTCGATGTTCACGCCTTCGGTCGCCATCAGCGCTTTGTACTGCACGGTCACTGAGGCGTTCGGCTCGGTCAGGATGCGCTCAAAATCGTCAACAGTCAGAGCCTGCAGCTCAACGCGAATCGGCAGACGGCCCTGCAGCTCAGGAATAAGATCTGACGGGCTGGCAACCTGGAACGCGCCGGAAGCGATAAACAGAATGTGGTCCGTTTTCACCATCCCGTGCTTGGTAGACACGGTACACCCTTCTACCAGAGGCAACAGGTCGCGCTGTACGCCTTCGCGGGAAACGTCCGGGCCGGAACTGTTGCCGCCGCGCTTACAAATTTTGTCGATTTCATCGATAAACACGATGCCGTGCTGCTCAACCGCGTCGATGGCGTCCTGCTTCAGCTCTTCCGGGTTCACCAGTTTTGCCGCTTCTTCTTCCACCAGCAGCTTCATCGCATCTTTGATTTTCAGCTTGCGCGGTTTCTGCTTCTGGCCGCCCAGGTTCTGGAACATGGACTGCAGCTGGCTGGTCATCTCTTCCATGCCCGGAGGTGCCATGATTTCTACACCCATAGGTGCAGCGGCGAGATCGATTTCAATCTCTTTGTCATCCAACTGGCCTTCACGCAGTTTCTTGCGGAACGACTGGCGAGCCGCAGAAGGTTCCTGCTGAGCTTCAGACTGGCCCCAGTTATTCTTCGCCGGTGGGATCAGCACGTCGAGAATGCGCTCTTCGGCCATCTCTTCGGCGCGATAACGGTTTTTCTCAATAGACTGCATGCGAACCATTTTTACTGCAGCATCAGTCAGATCGCGGATGATGGAATCCACTTCTTTACCGACATAGCCGACTTCGGTGAATTTGGTCGCTTCAACCTTAATGAACGGCGCGTTGGCCAGTTTTGCCAGGCGGCGGGCAATTTCGGTTTTACCCACGCCGGTCGGGCCGATCATCAGAATGTTTTTAGGGGTAACTTCATGGCGCAGCTCTTCGTCAAGCTGCATACGGCGCCAGCGGTTACGTAAGGCGATAGCGACGGAGCGCTTAGCGTTGTCCTGGCCGATAATGTGTTTGTTCAGCTCGCTGACAATTTCGCGTGGGGTCATTTCAGACATGGGAAATCCTTACGCTTTAGACGGTAATTCTTCGATGGTATGGAAGTGGTTGGTATACACGCAGATATCACCTGCAATATCCAACGCTTTCACAGCGATGTCGCGCGCACCCATTTCGGTGTTTTCAAGCAGGGCACGGGCGGCGGCCTGGGCGTACGGGCCGCCAGAGCCGATGGCAATCAGATCGTTTTCAGGCTGGATGACGTCGCCGTTACCGGTGATGATCAGAGAGGAATTCTCGTCAGCCACGGCCAGCAGTGCTTCCAGCTTGCGCAGCATGCGGTCGGTACGCCAGTCCTTCGCCAGCTCAACGGCGGCTTTCACCAGGTGGCCCTGATGCATTTCCAGCTTGCGCTCAAAAAGTTCGAACAGCGTGAAGGCATCCGCAGTACCGCCAGCAAAACCGGCGATCACTTTATCGTTGTACAGGCGACGCACTTTTTTGACGTTGCCTTTCATGACGGTATTTCCCAGCGTGGCCTGGCCATCGCCGGCAATGACCACATGGCCGTTACGACGTACACTTACTATTGTTGTCACGATCGGACCCCTTTTGCATCAGCTAAACAGGAGCCCTGCGTGGTACGCAGGGCCTAATGCCATTATAAATGGGGGGCAATTTTGGGGTTTCAACCCCCGGTGGCAAGACGAATACAGCTGGTATGTCCAGCCATCTTGAGGCGATTGATTGTGCCGTCGACGTTGTCTTTGCCTTTGATAGGGCCAATAACGACGCGGTTCCAGCCGTTATTGGTCGTAATACGAGAGTCAAAACCTTCAAACGCCAGCTGAGCGCGAACGGTTTCCGCCTGCTCGCTGCCTTTAAACGAGCCACACTGTACCATCCAGCGTTTTTCGTCCTTCTTCTCCTGGCTGGCCGGGGCCTGCTTAGCGACTTCCTGCTCGCGCGTAATGGGTGCTGGCTGAGCTTCACGCTGAACCGGTTTGGTTTGCTGAGGCGCTTTTTGCTGACTGTGCGGCGGCGTCTGCAGCAGATCCTGGTAAGGCTGCTGATTGTTGGCCGTCGAGGTCTTTGGCTGTTGCTGTTGAACGGTTTTTGGCTGCTGGTAAGGCTGCGTGGTTTGCTGCGTGTTACGCGGCTGCTGGTATGGCTGCTCCGCTACGCGCTGCTGAACGCGAGGCTGCTGCGTTTGCGTATTCCACTGCTGCTGCTGTTGTGCTGGCTGCGTTTGCTGAACAATCTGCTTCTGACGCTGCAAAGTTTGCTGGCGCTGGGCAGGTGTTTGCTCATTCCACGGCACTTCATTTAGCTGAGTTGGCTGCTGGCGCATATCCGCCTGCATTTGTTCAAGCAGCTGTCGCTGTTCGTTGGTGAGCTGGTTTTGGTTCATGACTTCGCCACCGGCGGTCGGCTCGGTAGGCGCACGAACGCCAGGCTGGCGGTTTTCCAGCTCTTTAATATAGCGCCAGCGCTCTTCTGGTTTTGGCGGCAGGCCATTCCCGGTCACTTTGTGGCCCGGGAGAACGTCTATCTCTTCTTTCTTATGGTGAGTAATAAAGTAAAGAGCACCGACAAAGGCCACCACGATCGCGGCCGCAATGGCTACCATCGTCGGAGAGACGGAGGGCAGACTACGTTGCTTTTTGCGGGGTGTACTTTTTTTGCGCCGCGTCCCTGCCGATTGCCCGCGGCTTACATAATCTCGTTGTGCCACTATCGTTTCGCTGTCTTTATTCGTTTATCAGTCCGCCATGTTACTTAAGGGGCGGGGCTTTGACCAGTTTATGCAGTCTTAAAAGCGGCTCATTTTCTGCTGCCGGGCGCGGCGGTGCTGCCTCGCTCAATAAGATCGCAGTCCAGCAGGCGAGAGCCGCTGCTAACGTTTTGGCCGTTAATGTTGTCCAGCAATAGCAGCATAGCCTCTCTGCCAATATCGAAACGGGGTTGTGCGACAGTGGTGAGGGGCGGGTCACAGAACTGCGACAGGGCGATGTCGTCGAAGCCCATGATAGATAAATCTTCCGGGACTTTCAGCCCGCTACGCTTCGCCTGTGACAGAGCGCCTAGCGCCATGACATCGCTGTGGCAGAAAATAGCGGTTGGCGGTTCGGGCAGGGCGATAAGCTGTGCCAGAGCGGCTGCACCAGCTTCATAAGTAAAGTCACCGCGTGCAATGTAGTGAGGATCGACGACGATGCCGTTGCGGCGCAGCGCCTGGACGTAACCCTGCAGGCGGTAATGGCAAAGCGGCATCTCTTCTGGCCCGGCGATACAGGCAATGCGCTGATGCCCAAGCTCCTGCAGATAATAAACGGCGTTAAAGGCGGCAGTCAGGTTGTCGATATGCACCGTTGGCAGTTCCAGCTCAGGCGCAAATTCGTTCGCCATCACCATCGGCGGCAGGTTGCGTTGCTCTTCTTTGCTGGCGTCAAACGGCAGACGTGAGCCCAGCAGCAGCATGCCGTCAATCTGTTTGGTGATGATAAGGTCGATGAAGGTTTTTTCCTGCTGGTTTTGATGGGCGCAGTCGCCAATCAGCACCAGATAGCCCTGTGCAGCAGCGGTCACTTCAATGCCACGGATAATTTCGCTGAAAAACGGATCGCAGATATCGGGCACGATGACCAGGATAGTTCGTGATTCGCTGCGCTTGATGTTACGGCCCAGGGAGTGAGGCAGATAGCCCACTTCAATCGCCGCCTGCTCCACGCGATTACGGGTGCTTTGTGAAACTTTATCTGGATTCATTAGAGCGCGGGATACCGTTGCAGTAGACACGTTTGCCTGCACGGCGACATCTTTCATGGTGGCATTAACCACCGGTTTCTTCGGCTTCACTTCTTCTCCTCACATGCACGCCGCTATCGTCAACACTCCTGTGTGTCTGACAGTCATCACATTCTTAGCAGAAGTTGGCTGTAAGCGGTTACAAATTTTTCACAAGAAATGTGATGAGTATTAGATTTTTCGATCCGCTTCTCATAACCAGCCACATTGTGCTACCCGTCGATAGGGTCAACGTCCAGCATCCACTTCACTTTACGGGCTTCGGGCAGCGTGTTGACCAGCGTGAGCGAATGGCTGACCAGCTTTTGCAGGCGTGCCCTGGACGGATGCTGCAGCAAGATTTGCCAGCGGAAGCGGCCGCCGCGTTTTGGCTGCAGCGACGGGACAGGCCCCATGATCCAGAGCTGTTCATCGCGCAGCGGGCTGGCTTCCAGCAGATTACGCAACTGCTGTAAAAACAGCGGCGCCTGATGGTTGTTCTGATCCTCGGCGCGAATCAGTACATGGCTGGTGTACGGCGGTAAAAAGACCGTTTTACGCTCGCTTAGCGCCTGGCTGGAAAACGCGTCATAGCCTTTGGCCAGCAGCGTTTGCAGTAAAGGATGTTCCGGATGGTGCGTTTGCAGCAGGACTTCACCCTGCTTACCGGCTCGCCCGGCACGGCCAGAAACCTGAACGTAGAGCTGAGCAAAACGCTCGGCGGCCCGGAAATCGGCAGAAAATAGCGCGCCGTCTACGTCCAGCAGTGCGACCAGCGTGACGTCCGGGAAGTGGTGGCCTTTAGCCAGCATCTGGGTGCCGATAAGAATACGTGCGCCGCCGCGGTGAACTTCGGCCAACTGCTGTTCCAGGGCCCCTTTACGGCTGGTGGTGTCGCGATCGATACGGGAAATCGGCACGTCAGGGAATAGCGGCTCAAGACTATGCTCAAGCTGTTCGGTGCCCATGCCAACCGGGACCAGATGCGTGGAGCCGCACTGCGGGCACTGCTGTGGGATTGCACGCTGGCTGTCGCAGTGGTGGCAACGCAGGTGGCGCTGGCCCTGGTGCAGCGTGTAATAGTGATCGCAGCGGGCGCATTCTGCAATCCAGCCGCATTCGTGGCAGAGCAGGGCAGGCGCGAAGCCACGGCGGTTGAGGAACAGAATCACCTGGTTATCTGCGGCGAGATGCTCGCCTATCTTTTTGATCAGCGCTGGCGCCAGGCCTGCTTTAAGCTGCTGCCCTTTGAGATCTACGACCTGCTGGTGGGCAGGGCGCGCATTTCCTGCACGTTTGGTCAGGCGAAGCTGGCGGTATTTCCCCACCTCAACATTGTGCAGCGTTTCCAGCGCTGGCGTGGCCGACCCGAGAATAATCGGAATGTTTTCTGCATGTGCCCGGTAAACGGCCAGGTCACGGGCATGATAGCGCCAGCCTTCCTGCTGCTTATAGGAGCTGTCATGCTCTTCATCGATAACAATGACCCCGAGACGACAGAAAGGCGTAAACAGAGAAGAGCGAGTGCCAATGACGATGGCTGCCTCACCGCTACGCGCTTTTAGCCAGACACTAAGCCTTTCGCTGTCGTTCAGCCCGGAATGCAGGACTTCAACCGGCGCGTTAAAGCGCTCACGGAAACGAGCGATGGTTTGCGGCGTCAGGCCAATTTCTGGCACTAACACTAAAGCCTGTTTCCCCTGCGCCAGGACGTTTTCCAGCACGCTGAGGTAAACCTCGGTTTTCCCGGAGCCGGTAATACCGGCGAGCAGCCAGGCGGCGAAGTGGTCAGATTCGCTGTGGATGGCCCCCACGGCGGTGGCCTGCTCGGTATTCAGCCTTAGTCGTTCACCGGCAACGGAATAGCCTGGCCGCCAGTCTTGTTCCGCGGGTGCTGCGCTTTTCAGGTCGCACAGGCCCTTGGTTCTCAGCGCCTGCAGCCCCGGTTCGCTGATCTCCAGCTCGCTAATTTGATGCCGCCAGATAATATTGTGGCGTAACGCGGCCAGCGCCTGTTGCTGCTTAGGCGCTCGTTTAATGCTGTTCAGATCGATGGCTTTGCCTTCTTCAGTGGCAAACCAATACCAAAGCGGGGCATGGTGCGCGGGTTTTCCCTGGCGCAGAAGAATCGGCAGAGCGTGAAAGAGTACTTCACCAATCGGATGGTGATAATACTCTGCCGCCCACAGCAGAACGCGCCACAGTGACGGCGTGAAGAGCGATCGTCCGTCGAGCACATCGGCAACGGGTTTCAGTTTTTCAAGAGGGAGATCGCTGTTATCGCTGACCGCCATGACGATGCCGACGGCCTCTCGCTGTTTGCCGAAGGGCACCCGCACGCGGCAGCCAGCGCTTACCTGCATGCCGTCGGGAAGCAGGTAGTCGAAGGTACGGGCCAGCGGAACAGGCAGAGCGACGTGGGCTACGGGCATGAAAGCATCCAGGCTGAAAAAAATGACGTATTAGTGTACACTGTGTGCTTCCAGAAATGCGGATCAGTTTGCACCGGCTGAGTAAGTTCTGTATGATTCGCCGCCTTTGATGCGCAGTTTTGGTATCGAAAAAACCTAATTTATTAACTTCGCGTGGTGTCTGGCGTTAGGGCTGGAAGAGCGACGCGGCCTTTACCGAGGTTTACCATGAAAAAAGATATCCATCCTAAATACGAAGAAATTACTGCAAACTGCTCTTGCGGTAATGTTATCAAAATCCGCTCTACTGCGGGTCACGACCTGAACCTGGACGTGTGCGGCGAATGCCACCCGTTCTACACTGGTAAGCAGCGTGATGTTGCTACCGGCGGCCGTGTTGATCGCTTCAACAAGCGCTTCAGCGTACCAGGCGCGAAAAAATAAGTTTCGCGAGCTGGAAAGAGAAAGGCGCCCTGGGCGCCTTTTTTGTTTCCGGTATTCCGTGGCACTACGGCTCGGAAATCACCTGCATCACGTTTTCCAGACTGCCGATTTTTATCTCTCCCGCCCGGTTCATCTTACTTTTATCAATCAGCAGTAAAGATTGCAGCGCACGCTTTAGCAGCAGAGACTTAAATTCAGCGTTATAGCGGTTGGAGTCCCACAGCGTCCCCTCTTTATCTATCCCCTCGCAGGAAAAAACAAACAGATCGATTTCCAACTCCTTAAGCTGCGAGACAATCGCCGGGTTAACATAGCAGGCGTATTTCCGCTGAAGCAGCCCGCCTGAACTGATCAGCTGAATGTGTTCTCGTTTCGACAGCTCCTGGCAAATACGCTCGCTATTAGTAAATACCGTGATATCAATATCCGGTAGCTGTTTAGCCAGATACCAGCAGGTGGAGCTGGCGTCGAGTGCGATCACCATCCCGTCATTAACCCACTGCAACGCCTGGCGGGCGATGTCGGCTTTACTGGTGTGGTGGCTTTTCAGGCGGGCATTAAAAGGATCGCCGCTATCACGATTTTCCCGCTTAATGCTTTTTGCGCACCCATGAAGGCGGATTATTTTCCCCTGGGTCTGTAAGGCGCTCAGATCCCGGCGAATAGTCTCTTTGCTGACGTGGAGCAGGCTGGCAAGCTCTTCGGTCGCCAACGTTTCGTGCTGGCGAATCAACTGGACGATGGCCTGGTGGCGAGCCGTTTTCATCCGCGTACTCCTCTGTAAATCGCCATGCGCACGTGAGCGCATGGCTGAATGAGGAGAATGAGACTACGGCGTCACGCCTTTTTTTAACAATATATTGCCGTATTTTGCCGTCTCACCTGTGATAACGATCGCAAAGGCTTTTTGCGCCCGTTCGTAAAACGCGAAACGGTCTATTCGGCGGATGCTAAGCCCGTCGATGGCCAACGCTGCCAGATAGCGCTCTTCAACGGATGAGTCCAGGCTGTCTCCCGCCACCGCCGCCATCATCACCAGCGGTGGCGCGTAGCTGTCCAGTTCAAATAAAGGCGCGATGGCAGCCAGCAGGGCGCTAACCTTCAGGCCATCGGCGCGGATCACCTGAGGCCCGAGGCTGTGGGCAGGGAAATGAGCATCGGAAAAAATGATTTCGTCACCGTGCCCCATTTCTGCCAGCGTTTTCAGCAGCGCCGGGGAGATAAGCGGAGAGATTGTTTTCAACACGTTATGCTCCTTCTAAAGCCTTATTGTTGCATCCGGACAGGGCGCGGTAGTCCACGCTTTGCTCGCCGGGATACCAGGTTTGATAGCGATATTCGACCTGCTGACGAGCCAGCTCCGGCGAGGCGTAATACTTCACGCCGCTCCAGGCGAACATCGCCGCGCCGAGCACGGTAGTTTCTGCATCACGCAGTACGTTGACGGGGAGATTAAGCACGTCTGCCTTGATTTGATTCCACAGGGCATTGCGGCTACCGCCGCCTACCAGCAGAAGCGATTTGGCTTTAAAGTCGCCTATCTTTTCCAGCACGGCCAGGTTTTGCTGGAGCTGCCAGCAGAGACCTTCGAGCGCAGAACGATAAAAATGGCCGCGGCTGGTGCTCAACCGCATACCTTGCCAGCCCGCAGTCGTTTGGCTTTCCAGCATTCGGCAGTTCATGCGCAGGCCTTCTGAACCCGGCGGTATGTCGCTGGCTTCGTCTATCATCTGTCGGTAAACATCAGGCAGCGTGTCATCACGCCAGTAAAGCTGGCGAATCCACTCCAGTACGCCGGAAGCCAGCCACTGTAGCCCCGGGTTAAACAGCTGCTGGCAGCTGTCCAGCTCGCAGGTTGAGCCGGTAAAACGAGGTAGCAGGGAAGTATTCACGCGCGGAGTTCGCACCATTAATATTTCCCAGGTGCCGGACGATAACACCGGCTGGTCCAGCTCAGCGCCGGAGCCAAACAGGGCGAACTGAGTATCGTGCCCGGCTGAAATAACGGGCACGCCTGCGGGAAGCCCCAGCCTCCCTGCGATACCCGGTAGCAAGTTGCCAATAAACTCCCCCGCCGAAACCATTCGCGGAAACAGCCTCTTCGGCAGGCCGGTTCGCTGGAGAATGGTGTCGCTGAACGTCCCGCTGCGTACATCCAGCAGCTGGCTTGTACCCGCCATCGTGCGGTCTGTAGTGAATTCACCGGTCAGCTTTTGGTTAATCAGCGATGAAATGAACAGCCAGGCATATGCTTTTTCCAGCAGTTCGGGGCGATTTTCTTTTAACCAGATAAGTTTATAGAGCGTGTTGAAACTGAACTGGCCAATGCCTGAAATGGTTTGCAGCTCGCCTGACGTGATGTAGCGATCGATCTTCTCCATCACGGCAGTCGTTCTTGGGCATTTCCAGCTGATAATCGGATAAACCAGTTCACCCTTGCTGTCCACCAGGGCTCCGTCCACGCCGAATGTCGTTACGGTAAGCGCGCGAACGGCGTAGCCGTGAAGCCGGGGGATAATCTGGCGGCAGCAAAAAGTGAAGCGCTGCAAAATGTCGTCGAGCGACCAGATTTGCCAGTCGCTATGTTCGGCGCCGGGCTGGCTGGAATTTGGGGTTGAGGCTCTGGCGACGACCGTGCCTTTAGTATCCACGGCGATGGCGCGAACGTTGGTTGCGCCGCAGTCCAGAACAATCACCACATCATGATTCATAATGGCTCCTTCAATGGGATCATGCGCCTCCCCGGCACGCTCATCGCGGCGGGGAGGCGCTGCGCTTATTTTTTATAAAGCGGGCCATAGTTCTGGCAGGCGCGATAATCCTGGCCTTCGACATCCATACCGTGCGCCCCCCACGCGGAAGGGCGATAAATTGCCTCGTCCGGCAGGTTATGCATACAAACCGGAATACGCAGCATTGACGCCAGGGTAATTAAATCCGCCCCGACGTGGCCGATAGTCAGCACGCCGTGGTTCGCGCCCCAGTTCGCCATCACAGAATAAACATCGGTAAAAGGGCCTTTGCCCGTAAGACGTGGCGCAAACCAGGTCGTTGGCCAGGTTTCGTTGGTGCGTTTATCCAGCGTGTCGTGCATCGCTTTTGGTAGCTCCACGCTCCAGCCTTCGGCGATTTGCAGCACCGGACCAACGCCTTTGATGAGGTTGACGCGGGACAGGGTGAACGGCACGCCGCCGCGGGTCAGGAAGCCCGACGAGAAGCCACCCCCGCGGAAGTATTCATGAATTGCCGGGTACCACTCTGTCGCTTTCAGGCAGGCATCCGCTTCTTTCTGACTGATTTGCCAGTGCGGTTTGATTGTCGGTTTGCCCTGCTCATCCAGCTGCTGGCATGTGCCGTCCAGCGCCGCAGAGCCTGAGTTGATCAGGTGAATAATCCCGTGCTCTGCCTGGCCGGTCAGTTCGCTGCCGGTAACGCGTTTCACCGCTTCCGGCGACCAGTAGGTTCGCACGTCGGCAAAGACCTGCGCCGTACCCGTCAGCATGTGGCCGAACAGCATCGCCACGCCGTTCAGGCTATCGTTTTCGGTGGCAACAACAAACGGTTTGCGCACGCCATTCCAGTCGAAGGAGCTGTTGAGCAGGGCTTCGGCGGTATCGCCGTTGGGATATTGATCGGTCCAATGCCGCTGGCCCTGGAAGCCGGCCGCGATGGCATTGTAGCCCAGGGACTCCTCGACAAACCCCTTTTGCACCAGCTTCTGATTACCCTGCATCATGTCGCGAATACACATCGCCATTAGCAAGCTTTCCCGCAGTATGGCGCGGCTGCTTTCCGGCGAGCGGCGATACTGTTCGGCGTTAAGATCCGGGCCAAAGCGGAAGTGGTTATCTGCCCAGCTCAGCGCCAGCTCCAGTTCCTGCTCGTCGTAAATTTTCTGATCAATACGGCGGCGCAGCTCGGTCATATCCACGGCCTGGACTTTCATGCCGAGCCAGGACTCAAAGAAGTTGTGATCGACAATCGATCCGGCGATCCCCATAGAAACGCCGCCCAGCGACAGATAGCTTTTACCTTTCAGATGAGCCACTGCCAGCCCCGCCCGGGCGAAACGCAGCAGTTTCTCTTCGACATCTGGCGGAATACTGTTGTCGCCTTCGTCCTGCACATCGTGACCATAAATGGAAAATGCCGGGATGCCTTTCTGAGCGTGAGCCGCCAGCGCGGCAGCCAGATAAACCGCACCAGGGCGTTCCGTACCGTTAAAACCCCAGATAGCTTTTGGGCGGTCAGGGGCCATATCGATGGTTTCGCTGCCATAACACCAGCACGGGGTGACGGTGATTGTCAGCCCAACGTTTTGGCTGCTGAACTTATCTTCACAGGCGGCAGACTCGGCCATTCCGGCAATGCAGCTATCGGCAATGACGCACTCCACCGGCGCACCGCACGGATGGCGCAGCCGTTCGCTCAGCAGGTGGGCTGTCGCCAGCGCCATGTTCATGGTCTGTTCTTCCAGCGATTCACGGACGCCCAGGCGTCGGCCGTCTATTGTCGGGCGGATACCAATTTTCGGGAGCGGTTTTACGGAATACTGTTGGCTTTTCATTCGTTTTCCTCACGGTTAATCGGATAACAAAACGGGTTGATATTCATCGTGCGGCTAGCTGGCTATCGCCGGGGTTGCCCCAGATTTGAATTTGGCAAAGATGAAAACAATGGCGAAGCAGATCGCCGGGATGATTTCAGCGGTAGGGAGGTTATTGGCGGCATCGCTGACAAAGCCCATTAACGGGGTGACCACTCCACCGCCTACAATGCCCATCACGATAATTGACGAGCCGTATTTGGTGTCCTGACCGAGGTTTTTGATGCCGAGCGAAAAAATGGTCGGGTACTGAATCGACATGAACAGGCTACAGAGCGTAAGGGCAATCAGCCCGATATGCCCTCCGGCGACGGCAGAAATAATGCAAAGCACCATGGAGATAAATGCGTAAATCGCCAGCACTTTATTCGGGGACTGACGGCGGATAAGCCACGTACCGGTGAAACGACCGATGAAGAAGCAAACCATAGTGGCGGTAAGGTAGTTGGCGGCAAAACCCGGCGTGGTGCCCGGTATTTCCTCGATGGCATAGCGGATCAGGTAGCTCCAGCAGGCCGTTTGTGCGCCGACATAGCAGAACTGTGCCAGCACGGACCAGCGCCAGTGGCGAATACGTAACAAGCGTGAAACCGAAGACAGCAACGAACCGCTGTCGTCGTCGTGCGTATCGCTCTGTATTGTTGGAAAGCGGGTTAGGGCAATCAGTAGCGCGACGATGACGACCACGGCCACAATTATCATGTACGGAGACTGCACGGCGTGTACCAGGCTGCGGTTATAGGCCTCAAGCTGGACCGGCGTCATGTGCTTAAGAACGTCAGACGACTGATGCGGGACATGAGAAAGAATCAGCCCTTGCCCAAACACCACGGCTATAATTGCGCCGAAGGAATTAAAAGTCTGCGCCAGATTAATTCGGAAATGACCTGTTTTCTCCGGCCCTAATACAGTTACAAACGGATTGGCCGCGGTTTCTAAACAGCCAAGTCCGGCAGCGATAATAAATAATCCGATCAGAAAGAGGGTGTAATTCATACCCTGTGCAGCAGGCCAGAACAGCGCTGCGCCAATGGCATAAAATAGTAGCCCGGTAATGATCCCGGCTTTATAACTGAGCTTCTTCATTAGCATTCCGGCCGGAATGGGAATCAGGAAATAGCCGAAATAGAATGAGGACTGGATCAGCCCCGCCTGAAAATTATTTAGCATGAATGCCTGCTGGAATTGCGGCAATAGAATATCGTTAAGGTTGTTAGCAACGGCCCATAAGAAAAACAATGAACAGAGCAAAGCAAAGGGCAAGAGATAGCTTCCTTTAGGCTCATTGCTGTCAACGAGATAGGTCTGTGACTGGATGGATACGTTTCCCATAGCGCCCTCATCAGGAGTGGAGGAGATAATCGTGCCGCCATTCTTAGAACAAAAAACGCCGGAAAATTTGAATTCAGTCACATTGAAGATTCCCGACAAATGAACTGTGAGCCTTATCACTTTAATCAACCTATAAACATGCCCGTTTGAAACGAAAAGTGATTTAAACAGCCAGCGTAAATGACCGATTTATTATTTTTTATTTGAAACAGGCAGATGTTAATTAAATATTTAACAACTGACCGTTTTTATATTTATTCAATCAAAACGGACATTTTAATTTTTTGTATAACGGGGGTGAGGGCGTAATTGGCACAATTGTGTTGACGCCCATCACATATTTCTTGACTGAAAATGAACGGTCCTTAGCAGCGCATGATGATAACTCGCAGATATTCACTTCTTTTATTAAATCCATTCACTGGATAAAGAGGAAAAAATGGAAAGAGATTCACTGGCGCGCAGCATTATTTCTACCTGCCTGGAGATGACAAGGCTTGGGCTTAATCAGGGAACGGCGGGCAACGTTAGCGTGCGCTACCGGGACGGTATGCTGATAACGCCGACGGGTATTTCCTACGAAACGTTAACCCCTTCCCACATCGTTTATGTGGATGCCGGGGGCAAGCATGAAGAGGGAAAAATCCCGTCCAGCGAGTGGCGCTTCCATCAGATGGCCTATCAAACCCGGCCCGATGCTAATGCCGTGGTGCATAACCACGCGGTTCACTGTACGGCCGTTTCTATTCTTAATCGCCCGATCCCGGCTATTCATTACATGATTGCCGCTGCGGGTGGGAATACGATCCCCTGCGCCCCTTACGCGACTTTCGGCTCTAAAAAGCTCTCGGAATATGTGGCGATAGCGCTGAAAAATCGTAAGGCTATCTTGCTGCAACATCACGGCATGATTGCCTGTGAAATCAACTTGCAAAAGGCGCTGTGGCTGGCGCACGAAGTGGAAGTGCTCGCCCATCTCTATCTCGCTACTTTGGCTATCAACGACCCGGTTCCCGTGCTTTCTGAAGCGGAAATTGCCACCGTGCTTGAGAAATTCAAAACCTACGGCCTGCGTGTAGAGGAGTAACACCATGACAAACCGCATGATATTAAATGAGACCTCGTGGTTTGGCCGGGGGGCGATTAACGAACTGATCCCGGAGGTGCGGCGTCGTGGCTATCGCAAAGCGTTAATTGTTACGGATGCGAGGCTTATAGCCTGCGGCACGGTGGCTAAGGTTACCGCCGGCCTGGATCGGGCCGGTTTTCCTTATAAGGTCTTTGATGGCGTTATCCCCAACCCGACAATCAGCGTGGTGAAGCAGGGACTGACAGCCTTCAGGCAATCGGAGGCGGATTATCTTATCGCGATTGGCGGGGGGTCGCCGCAGGACACTTGTAAAGCCATCGGGATAATCATTAATAACCCCGAATTTGAAGACGTTCGCAGCCTGGAAGGCGTAGCTGCGACTCAGCGCGCGTGCGTGCCGATTATGGCGATTCCGACCACGTCGGGTACGGCAGCAGAAGTGACTATCAACTACGTCATTACCGATGAAGAAAAGCGGCGTAAATTTGTCTGTGTTGACCCTCACGACATCCCGCTGGTTGCCTTTATTGATGCAGACATGATGGATGGAATGCCTGCTGCGCTAAAAGCGGCGACGGGTGTGGATGCGCTTACGCACGCCATCGAAGGGTTTATCACTATGGGAGCGTGGGAGTTGACAGATGTTTTACATCTTAAAGCGATTGAGATTATTGCCCGTTCGCTGCGCGCGTCCGTTGCCGGAAAACCGGAGGCGGTAGAGTCGATGGCGCTGGGGCAATATATCGCCGGGATGGGGTTTTCCAATGTAGGGCTGGGGCTGGTTCACGGCATGGCCCATCCACTGGGGGCGTTTTATAACACTCCCCACGGCGTGGCGAACGCCATTCTGCTGCCGCATGTGATGCGTTATAACGCTGCTTTTACCGGGGACAAATATTCCCGTATTGCACAGGCAATGGGTGTTGATGTGGCAACCGCTACGCTGGAGCAGACTCGAAATTTAGCGATACGGGCCGTGGAGGCACTAAACAGGGATGTGGGTATTCCCGCAAAACTACGGGAGGCTGGCATGCGTGAGGCGGATATTCCGGCGCTGGCGCAGGCCGCGCTGGAAGATGTTTGTACCGGCGGTAACCCGCGAAAAGCGACCTTTGAGGAGATAGTCGGGCTTTATCGTCAGGCTTATTAAATGACAAAGGCACCCGAGGGTGCCTTTGCTCAAGCCTTAATATTCCCACGTATCCGGATCGATCCCCAGTTCACGCATGATGACCTTGGCATCTTCCGGAATCTCATCGCTGCGTTCTTTACGCAGGTCAGCATCGTTCGGCAGCGGTTGGCCGGTGAACGCGTGCAGAAAAGCTTCACACAGCAGTTCACTGTTGGTCGCATGACGCAGGTTATTCACCTGGCGACGCGTGCGCTCGTCGGTGAGGATCTTCAACACTTTCAGAGGAATGGAAACCGTAATTTTCTTTACTTGTTCACTCTTCTTGCCGTGCTCAGCGTAGGGGCTGATATATTCGCCGCTCCATTCAGCCATGAGATACCTTAATCCTCTTAATCTATGAAAATGTGCCAAAGCCGGGTGAATCCACGGCGTTGACGATTATCTCTTTTAGTGTACAGCGTAGGATAACCCTTTCCTGAGCGCGAAACTCAGACGCATACACTCTAAAACGCATAATTTTAACGGCTATTTGTCTTTTGCTCAATCTATACGCAAAGAGGTTTAGATGTCCAGATGTATTGACGTCTATACTGCGGTTGTTTACTCTGAGGCCTGACTTTTATTCGACCAGCAAGGATCGGGCACACCATGACGCGTAAACAGGCAACCATAGCAGTTCGTAGCGGTTTGAATGATGACGAGCAGTACGGCTGCGTCGTTCCACCTATCCACCTGTCCAGCACCTATAACTTTACCGGCTTCAACGAGCCGCGCGCCCATGACTATTCGCGTCGCGGTAACCCAACGCGTGACGTTGTGCAGCGGGCGCTGGCGGAGCTGGAGGGCGGCACGGGCGCGGTGTTAACCAATACCGGAATGTCGGCGATCCACCTGGTGACTACCGTATTTCTGAAGCCCGGCGACCTGCTGGTTGCGCCTCATGACTGCTATGGTGGCAGCTATCGCCTGTTTGATAGTCTTGCAAAACGTGGGGCCTATCGCGTTTTATTCGTCGATCAGAACGATGAAGAAGCTTTAAAATCTGCGCTGGCGGAAAAACCTAAGCTGGTATTGGTAGAAAGTCCAAGTAATCCATTGTTGCGCGTCGTGGATATTGCGAAAATCTGCGCCGCGGCGCGTGAAGCCGGTGCGGTTAGCGTGGTGGATAACACCTTCCTGAGCCCGGCGCTGCAAAATCCGTTGGCGCTGGGGGCTGACCTGGTCCTGCACTCGTGCACCAAATACCTTAACGGCCACTCTGATGTGGTTGCCGGCGTGGTGATTGCGAAGGATCCGGCGACTGTCACCGAGTTGGCATGGTGGGCGAATAACATTGGCGTCACCGGCGGCGCATTCGACAGCTATCTGCTGCTGCGCGGCCTGCGTACCCTGTCGCCACGTATGGAGGTGGCTCAGCGCAATGCCCAGGCAATTGTTGAGTTCCTCAGGCAGCAACCGCTGGTGAAAAAGCTGTATCATCCTTCACTGCCGGAAAATCAGGGCCACGAAATCGCCGCTCGTCAGCAAAAAGGGTTTGGCGCGATGCTGAGTTTTGAGCTGGACGGCGACGAGCAAACGCTGCGTCGTTTCCTGAGTGCCCTGTCGCTGTTTACTCTGGCGGAATCGCTGGGTGGCGTGGAAAGTTTGATTTCACACGCCGCAACCATGACCCATGCGGGCATGGCTCCGGAGGCGCGCGCCGCCGCCGGTATTTCTGAGACGCTGCTGCGCGTTTCAACAGGTATAGAAGATAGTGAAGATTTAATTGCCGATCTGGAAAATGCCTTCCGGGTCGCTGCCGAGGGGTAAGCATGAGTGTTTCAGCACCAGCAGGGACGCCGGTTCGTCAACTGCACAAGTTTGGGGGCAGCAGTCTTGCCGATGTGAAGTGTTACCTGCGCGTGGCGGGTATCATGACCGAGTATTCCAGACCGGGTGACATGATGGTGGTTTCGGCCGCCGGCAGTACCACTAACCAGTTGATCAACTGGCTCAAGCTGAGCCAGAGCGACAGGCTTTCCGCGCATCAGGTGCAGCAAACGCTGCGCCGCTATCAGAGCGATCTTATTGGCGGCCTGCTGCCGCCGGACGTTGCCGATGGCCTGATTGCCGATTTTATCCACGACCTTGAGCGCCTTGCCGGACTGCTGGACGGCAAAATGACCGATGCGGTTTACGCAGAGGTGGTTGGGCACGGCGAGGTCTGGTCGGCACGTCTGATGTCTGCCGTCCTGAACCAACTTGGTGTTGAAGCCGCGTGGCTGGACGCCCGTGATTTTATGCGTGCTGAACGAGCTGCTCAGCCGCAGGTTGATGAGGGCCGTTCCTGGCCACTGCTGCAAAACTTGCTTGCCCAGCATCCGAATAAACGGCTGGTTGTCACGGGCTTTATTTGCAGCAACGAGGCGGGCGAAACCGTTCTGCTGGGACGTAACGGTTCTGACTACTCTGCGACGCAAATTGGCGCGCTGGCCGGCGTTTCCCGTGTCACTATCTGGAGTGACGTTGCCGGTGTGTACAGCGCCGACCCGCGTAAGGTTAAAGATGCCTGCCTGCTGCCGCTCCTGCGTCTTGATGAAGCTAGCGAACTGGCTCGCCTTGCCGCCCCGGTTTTGCACGCTCGTACCTTGCAGCCCGTATCCGGGAGCGATATCGACCTTCAGCTGCGCTGCAGCTATTCGCCTGAGCAGGGCTCTACGCGAATTGAGCGCGTGCTGGCCTCCGGCACCGGCGCACGTATTGTCACCAGTCACGACGATGTCTGCCTGATCGAGTATCAGGTGCCGTCGCATCAGGACTTTAAGCTGGCGCAAAAAGAGCTGGATCTGATCCTCAAGCGTGGCCAGGTACGCCCGCTGTCGATTGGCGTACATCCTGACCGTAACCTGCTTCAGCTTTGCTACACCTCTGAAGTTGCAAACAGCGTGCTGTTGCTTCTCCAGGACGCCGGTTTGCAGGGTGAACTGCGTCTGCGGGAAGGCCTGGCACTTGTGGCGATGGTGGGGGCGGGCGTTTGTCGTAACCCGCTGCATAGCCACCGCTTCTGGCAGCAGCTAAAAGATCATCCCGTCGAGTTTATCTGGCAGTCGGAAGACGGCATTAGCCTGGTGGCCGTGCTGCGCGTTGGTCCAACGGAGAGCCTGATTCAGGGCTTACATAAGTCGCTGTTTCGTGCTGAAAAACGTATTGGTTTGATGCTATTCGGAAAAGGCAATATCGGCTCCCGCTGGCTTGAGCTTTTTGCCCGTGAGCAGGAAGTTCTCTCTGCCCGTACCGGCTTTGAGTTTGTGCTTGCCGGCGTGGTTGATAGCAGCCGTAGCCTGCTGAACTATGAAGGGCTGGATGCCAGCCGCGCGTTGGCCTTCTTCAATGACGAGGCCGTCCAGCAGGATGAAGAGTCGCTGTTCCTGTGGATGCGCGCTCACCCTTACGATGATTTAGTGGTGCTGGACGTGACCGCCAGCGAGCAGCTTGCGGATCAGTATCTCGACTTCGCCAGCCACGGCTTCCACGTGATCAGCGCCAATAAGCTGGCCGGCGCGGGAAATGGCCATAAGTATCGCCAGATTCGCGATGCGTTTGAGAAAACGGGGCGCCACTGGCTGTACAACGCGACGGTAGGAGCCGGGCTTCCGGTTAACCACACCGTGCGTGACCTGCGCGATAGCGGTGATGCCATTTTGGCTATTAGCGGTATTTTCTCCGGGACGCTCTCATGGCTGTTCCTGCAGTTTGACGGCACCGTGCCGTTTACCGAGCTGGTGGATCAAGCCTGGCAGCAGGGGCTGACCGAGCCGGATCCGCGCGTTGACCTTTCTGGTAAAGACGTGATGCGTAAGCTGGTGATCCTTGCCCGCGAAGCGGGTTATGACATCGAGCCGGATCAGGTTCGGGTGGAATCTCTGGTACCTTCAGGCTGTGAAGGTGGCTCCATCGACCACTTCTTTGAAAATGGCGATGAGCTGAACGAGCAAATGCTGCAACGGCTGGAGGCCGCGCAGGAAATGGGGCTGGTGCTGCGCTACGTGGCTCGTTTTGATGCGAACGGCAAGGCGCGCGTTGGCGTTGAAGCCGTGCGTGCAGAGCATCCGCTTGCCGCTCTGCTGCCGTGCGATAACGTCTTCGCGATTGAAAGCCGTTGGTACCGTGATAACCCGCTGGTAATTCGCGGACCTGGCGCCGGCCGCGACGTGACGGCCGGGGCAATCCAGTCTGATTTGAACCGCCTGGCACAGCTGCTGTAGTTGCTTTTCCCCGCACTCTCTTCCTCCCGGAGGAGAGTGCGTTTTCCTGCAAGCCTTCCTTTCTACCCCCTCCTGAAAAAAATTCATCTTGAGTGAGAATTCCTCCACTTTCTGTGGTGATATTTCTGTTGACGCATTGGCGCTTTTCCGTCATCTTTCTATCCAGACGTCTAAACGTCTGGGTGGCAACGGGTGCAATAACACACAATAATGATGCGATTGATGAGGTAAGGGTATGAGCTTTTTTCACGCCAACCAGCGGGAAGCGCTGAATCAGAGTCTGGCCGAAGTGGCGGGGCATATTAACGTTTCCTTTGAGTTTTTCCCGCCGCGCACCAGTGAAATGGAACAAACCCTGTGGAAGTCAATCGACAGACTGAGCAGCCTGAAACCTCAGTTTGTCTCCGTGACCTACGGCGCAAACTCCGGTGAACGAGACCGTACCCACAGCATTATTAAAGGCATAAAAGATCGCACCGGCCTTGAGGCGGCTCCGCATCTCACCTGTATTGATGCGACACGCGATGAACTTCGCGCTATTGCGCAGGACTACTGGAACAGTGGTATCCGCCATATCGTTGCGCTGCGGGGCGATCTACCGCCTGACAGCGGAAAACCGGATATGTATGCCTCTGACTTAGTGGCTCTGCTGAAGGAAGTCGGCGACTTTGATATTTCCGTTGCGGCCTACCCGGAAGTACACCCCGAAGCCAAAAGTGCCCAGGCGGATTTACTTAACCTGCGTCGTAAAATTGAAGCCGGGGCTAACCGCGCGATTACTCAATTCTTCTTTGATGTTGAAAGTTATCTTCGCTTCCGCGACCGCTGTGCCGCGACCGGAATTGATGTTGAGATCATCCCTGGCATCCTGCCGGTATCTAACTTCAGACAGGCGAAGAAATTTGCCGACATGACTAACGTACGCATTCCTTCATGGATGGCGCAGATGTTTGAAGGTTTGGACAACGACGCAGAAACACGCCAGCTGGTTGGGGCGAATATCGCGATGGATATGGTCAAGATACTCAGCCGTGAAGGCGTGAAGGATTTCCATTTCTACACGCTGAACCGGGCGGAAATGAGCTATGCGATTTGCCACACTTTAGGTGTTCGTCCGGCGCTGTAACCGTTTATTTTCGATAAAAAAAGCCCCGCTTACATACGCGGGGCTTTTTGCTTAACTGGAAAAAGACGTTACTGATTGCCTACCTGCTCGCTGTAAGGCAGCGAGTCGTAATCCCTTAACGCGTTTTTCTCATACGGGTTACCAATCCAGCGGGTTGCTTCTACAAACTGCGGGCTGGCGATGGCTCGCGTTGCATCGTAGCCGTCGTAGGTTAAACCGGCCAAATCAGACCAGGTATGAATCAGTTCTGAGCTGCTGTACTTCCGGTTTATATCGCCCGAGAAGTCACGCGGATGAGCCTGCTGCCAGGTCGGTGACGTCCAGACAATAAACGGTATGGTGTACATATGACGCGTTGGGTTGCTTTCGTTACGACCCTGCGTCTGGTGCGGTGGCGTATCGTAAACCTCTTCCCCATGGTCTGAGAAATAGAGCAGGAAACCGTTAGGGTCGCTGGCTTTGTAGTCTTTGATCAGCGTGGAAACCACATGGTCGTTAAACAGGTTGGCGTTATCGTAGCTGTTGTAGGCTTCTTGCTGATCTTTGCTCAAACCTGCAGGTAAATCATCGGTTTTACCGTCAAACTTGCCCCAGTTTTCCGGGTAGCGGAAGTCGTAGCGAATATGCGTACCCAGCAAATGCACGATAATGAACTTCTTCGGCGCCGGGTCTGCCAGCACCTCTTTAAACGGTGCCAGGACGTTAGTGTCGTATTCGCGTGCGCTCTGCGTACGCTGCTGATTCATATAATATTGCTTGTCGGTCTGCCTTGAGAACACCGTCAGCATCGTGTTGCGCTCGGTCATTGTCTGCTGGTTGGTTATCCAGAACGTTTTGTAACCGGCCTGCTTCATCAGGTTCATCAGCGAAGGTTTGGTCAGATAAAGGTCCGGATCTTTCTCGTCCGCAAACGTCAGCGCCTGCTGCAGAATTTCGATGGTGTAAGGACGTGACGTGACGACGTTGTTAAACACCGTCATTTGCGGGTCGGTCTTGTGCAGCTCGTCCAGTTCAGGCGTTGTCTGGCGGTGATAGCCATAAAGGCTCATACGGCCACGCTGTGTCGACTCGCCAATCACCAGCACTAAGGTGCGCGGCGCGTTGCCGGAGGCATCTTTCAGGTTAGCCAAAGGCGGCAGCGCGTTGTTGGAATTGAGCATGCTGTTCAGGCTGTCCAACTGCTGGCGGTACTCGGTATAGGCGACGATAAACTGCCACGGTGCCGCTGGCTCAAGGCGAGAAGAAATACTTGAGAACGAGTCGCCGATGCTGCGTTTGTTAATGAGCCACTCTTTGCCGACCGGGTTAAGCACCAGACCAAACAGGATGGCGAAGGAGACCAGCCAGCGCCATGGATTTGGAATATAAACCGGGCGCAAGCGTGTCCAAAGCAGGATTGCCACCAGAGTATAGGCCAGCGTAATCAACAACAGCTTCAGGCTAAAATACTGGCTTAGGTATTCGCTGGCTTCGTTGGCGTTTGTCTCGAACATCACAAACAGAACGCTTTGTGAGAACTCCTGTCCGTAAACAACGTAATAGCCGAGAGCCGCAATCGAAGCTGCCCACAGAACGACGCCGATAGCGGCGGCGATAATGCGCGTACGCTGTGGGAACAGAAAGACGGGAATAAACCACAGGGAGCTGAACAGCAGGGAATCACGCAGCCCCGTTGTACCGCTGTATCCTGTTGATAATATGGCAATCTGCAGAACCGATGAAAAATACCAAAAATAAAGTAAAACCCATCCAAGGGCTTTAATGCTGAACTTGCGTTCAGGCGGGTTCGATGTGAAGTGCATTCTCTTGCCTGTGCTAAAAAATTATCATTAACCGTAATGAGAAAACCTTAAGTAAGCCTTAGTTATGGACGCTACGGTGGCTTTTATTGACGAAAAAAGCCACCCGTAAACGAGTGACTTTTGCGCACAATATAGGAAATGTGTCTGGATAATGACAGCGGAATTTGGAGCTTGTTCCACAACGATTTACGGTGGCTCTACTTTTGCATGTTTATTGTCTTTTTATTTAAGAAGAATAAATAGTTAAGGCAAATTGCAATAATGATGAGCCTTTTAATTAGCCTGCAATGAAAAACCCCGCCGAAGCGGGGTTTAGAGGTAGTTAATAAAGAATTAACCGGTATTACGCATCCCGGCGGCAACGCCGGCGATGGTGACCATCAGGGCTTGTTCTACACGGGCATCAGGTTCTTCGCCTTTCTCTTCCGACTGACGTGAGCGGTGTAGCAGCTCGGCCTGCAGGACGTTCAGCGGGTCGGTGTAGATATTACGTAGGGTGATAGACTCGGCAATCCACGGTAAATCTTCCATCAGGTGCGAGTCATTGGCGATGTCCAGCACGACCTTGATGTCGGCTTCGAGCTGGTCACGAAGCTGTTTACCCAGCTTCCACAACTCGGGCTTCACCAGGCGCTGATCGTAGTATTCCGCCAGCCACAGGTCTGCTTTCGCAAATACCATCTCCAGCATACCGAGGCGAGTGGAGAAGAACGGCCAGTCGCGGCACATTGTTTCCAGTTCGCTTTGTTTCCCTTCCTCCACCACTTTTTGTAGTGCAGCACCGGCTCCCAGCCAGGCAGGCAGCATCAGGCGGTTCTGGGTCCAGGCGAAGATCCACGGAATGGCGCGCAGAGATTCTACGCCGCCGTTTGGACGGCGTTTTGCCGGGCGAGAGCCCAATGGAAGTTTGCCCAATTCCAGCTCCGGCGTTGCGGAACGGAAATACGGCACGAAGTCTTCGTTTTCCCGAATATAGCCGCGATACATCTCGCATGAGGTGGCCGAAAGTGAATTCATAATCTGGATCCACTCTTTCTTCGGCTCCGGCGGCGGCAGCAGGTTAGCTTCAAGAATGGCGCTGGTGTAAAGCGACAGGCTGCTGATGGTGATTTCCGGCAGGCCGTATTTGAAGCGGATCATCTCGCCTTGCTCAGTCACACGCAGGCCGCCCTTCAGGCTTCCCGGTGGCTGTGAAAGCAGGGCCGCGTGAGCAGGTGCACCGCCACGGCCGATAGATCCGCCGCGTCCGTGGAACAGCGTCAGGGCAATCCCTGCTTTCTCGCAGGTTTTGATCAGGGCATCCTGCGCTTCGTATTGCGCCCAGGATGCAGCCATTACGCCCGCATCTTTCGCCGAGTCAGAATAGCCAATCATGACCATCTGCTTGCCCTGGATAAAGCCGCGGTACCAGTCAATGTTCAGCAACTGGGTCATTACGTCGTCGGCGTTATTCAGGTCGTCCAGGGTTTCAAACAGCGGCGCAACCGGCAGGGCGAAAGTACAACCGGCTTCTTTAAGAAGCAGGTGAACGGCCAGCACGTCGGACGGCGTTTTGGCCATCGAAATAACGTAGGCAGCGATAGAACCACGCGGGGCTTCGGCGACCACTTTACAGGTTTCCAGCACTTCGCGGGTATCCGCGCTTGGTTCCCACTGGCGGGGCAGCAGAGGGCGCTTGGAATTCAGTTCGCGGATCAGGAAGGCTTGTTTGTCGGCCTCTGACCAGCTTTCGTAATCACCGATGCCAATATAGCGAGTCATTTCGCCCAACGCTTCGCTGTGGCGAGTACTTTCCTGGCGGATATCAATGCGTACCAACGGCACGCCGAAGCATTTCACGCGGCGCAGGGTATCCAACAGCTGTCCGTTGGCGATAATCCCCATCCCGCAGGCCTGCAGCGATTGATAACAGGCATAGAGCGGGTCCCAGAGCTGCTCGTTTTGAATGAGCAGACCTTCAGGTTTGGGCAGGCGCTGACCTTTCAGACGGGCTTCAAGCCATGCCTGAGTGGCAAGCAGCTGCTGGCGCAGCCCTTTCATGATGTGACGATAAGGTTCCTGGCCCGCATCCGGTCCTGCCAGCTCGCTCAGCTCCGCCGTACATTCCACCATCGACAGCTCTGAAACCAGCACCGCAATATCGCGCAGGAACAGGTCAGTGGCTTTCCAGCGGCTAAGCAGCAGGACGTGACGGGTGATTTCGGAGGTGACGTTCGGGTTACCGTCGCGGTCACCGCCCATCCAGGAGGTGAAACGTACCGGTACGAAGTCCACCGGCAGCTTGTAGTTCAGGTTCTCTTCGAGCTGCTCGTTAAGCTCGCGCAGGTAGTTTGGTACGCCTTCCCAGAGGCTGTTTTCCACCACCGCAAAGCCCCATTTGGCTTCGTCGACGGGAGAAGGGCGATGTTTACGGATTTCGTCGGTATGCCAGGCCTGAGCAACAAGCTGGCGCAGGCGGCGCATTATCTGGTTACGCTCGTAGTCGGCGAGATCGCTGTGGTCGAGTTGCTTCAGGCAACTGTTCACTTCGACCAATTTGTGAATCAGGGTACGGCGGGTGATTTCCGTAGGGTGAGCGGTAAGCACCAGCTCCAGAGAGAGGGACTCAACGGCTTCACGAATTGCGGCTTCGCTGATGTCTGGCTGATTTTTTAATTTTTGCAGCGTTTTGGCGATAACTTCCGGGTTACTGACCGCTTCGCCCGTCGCGGAGATGCTGTGGTACTGCTCTGCGGTGTTGGCAAGATTAAGGAACTGGCTAAAAGCACGGGCGACGGGGAGCAGTTCATCATTTGAGAGGTTCTGCAGCGTGCTCAGCAGCTCCTGACGATGGGCTTCATTACCGGCGCGGGAGGACTTGGATAACTTACGGATCGTTTCTACGCGGTCAAGAATGTTCTCCCCCAGCGCATCTTTGATGGTATCTCCGAGCAGTTTTCCGAGCATGCTGACATTACTTCGCAAAGCAGAATAGCGTTCGTTCATATGACTCCAGCCCAATCTATTATGTAACTTAATTTCACCCGTGAAGGTTCAACACCGCCTTTTATAAAGCCACGTCGTTAACCATTCGTCAATTGCTACGAAATCGTTTCAGCAAACGAAGAAATGACGCGAATTTATGAAATTTAATTACCAACTTCGCTCATAAGCGTTTCTTATAAGAATAGCGATAAATCCAGATTAAAAAGGGGGTAAAACCCCCTTTCACCGCGATTTATTAATGCCAGCAAAAATGATGCACCACCTGAGTAATTAATTCCCGGGTCGGCTTAATAAAGCGTGTATCAATGTATTCATCCGGCTGGTGTGCCTGGTTGATAGAGCCAGGGCCAAGGACCAGCGTAGGGCATACGGTCTGGATAAACGGTGCTTCGGTGCAGTAGTTCACCACTTCCGTTTGTGCACCCAGCAGCTTCTCGACGACCTGGACGAGCTGGTGGTCCGGAGGGCATTCGTAGCCTGGAATCGGCGGATGCAGTTCCGAAATTGTCACACGGCCGGGCCAGCGCTGGCTCACCGGCTCTAATGCTTCGGTCAGTAAACCGTTCAGATCGTTTAATGTCATGCCCGGCAACGGGCGAATGTCCATGTGAAGTTCGCAACACGCACAAATGCGATTTGCTGCGTCGCCGCCGTTGATATGGCCCAGGTTAAGGGTCGGATACGGCACGGTGAAAGCGTCGTGGTGGTAGCGGTCCTTCAGTGTGTTTCGTAGCGTGAGGATATGGCCAATCGCGTCATGCATCAGCTCAATCGCATTCACGCCCCGCGCCGGATCGCTCGAGTGGCCGGACTGCCCGAGAATGCGGATGGCATTCGACAAGTGACCCTTGTGCGCGCGTACCGGCTGTAAAGACGTCGGTTCACCGATGATGGCGCAGTCCGGGCGCAGAGCCGTTGTTTCAGAGAAATAGCGGGCCCCCGCCATGGTGGTTTCTTCGTCGGCCGTGGCCAGGACGTAGAGCGGCTTTTTCAGGGTTGTCACATCCACGTCGCGCAGCGCATCCAAAATAAACGCGAAGAAACCTTTCATATCGGCGGTGCCCAGGCCGTAAAGCTTGTTGTCGTGCTCGGTCAGGGTAAACGGGTCACGCGTCCAGCGGCCATCGTCAAACGGCACGGTATCGGTATGCCCCGCCAGCAGCAGGCCGCCAGCGCCCTGGCCGCTGCTTGCCAGCATATTGAATTTATTGCGTGTGCCCGGAACGGGCTGAATTTCGACGTTAAAACCGAGATCGCGGAACCAACCTGCGAGTAAATTGATTAAAGACTCATTGCTTTGGTCCAGCGCGCTGTCGGTGGCGCTGATGGAAGGTGTCGCGATCAGGGCGCGGTAGATGTCGATAAAAGGGGGTAATTTCATCTTCACTGTTGACAGGCCTTAGGTTAGGATAGTATCAATATTCATGCAGTAATTATGAATAAAAATACAATAACGTTGAGCGTAAAGGAACAGTTAAGCGTTCCGGTGAATAAAAAACCACGCTAACGGACGTGGGTGAAAGCGTCAGGCTTGCACTCTGAGCAGACCGAAAAGACAAGGTGAACGACCCAGATGTTGAATACGCTGATTGTGGGTGCAAGCGGTTATGCAGGCGCAGAGCTTGTGAGCTATTTGAATCGCCATCCTGATATGAACATAACCGCTTTGACGGTTTCAGCGCAAAGTTCAGATGCAGGTAAATTGATATCTGATTTGCATCCGCAATTAAAGGGGATTGTCGATCTGCCGCTGCAGGCGATGTCCGACATCAGCGAGTTTAGCGAAGGCGTGGACGTGGTATTCCTGGCCACCGCTCATGAAGTTAGCCACGACCTGGCCCCGCAGTTCCTTGCTGCCGGCTGCGTAGTTATCGATCTCTCCGGTGCGTTTCGCGTTAACGATCCGGCGTTTTATGAACGTTATTACGGTTTTACCCATCAGCATCCTGAGCTGCTGGAAAAGGCGGTTTATGGCCTGGCAGAGTGGCAGGCCGATAAGCTGAAAGAGAGCAATTTAATTGCGGTGCCGGGCTGTTATCCGACGGCGTCTCAGCTGGCGCTGAAGCCGCTGATCGACGCCGATCTGCTGGATTTGAGCCAGTGGCCGGTGATCAACGCCACCAGTGGCGTAAGCGGTGCCGGGCGCAAGGCGGCGATTTCCAACAGCTTCTGCGAAGTTAGCCTGCAGCCCTATGGCGTGTTTAATCATCGTCATCAGCCCGAAATTGCCACCCATCTTGGTGCGTCGGTCATTTTCACCCCGCACCTCGGCAATTTCCCGCGCGGCATTCTGGCGACCATTACCTGCCGCCTGAAGGCGGGCGTAACGCAGCAGCAAATCGCTGAGACGTTTAGCCAGGCCTACGGCGACAAGCCGCTGGTTCGCCTGTATGAAAAAGGCGTGCCGGCGCTCAAAAATGTGGTTGGCCTGCCGTTCTGCGACATCGGATTTGCCGTGCAGGATGAGCACCTGATTGTCGTTGCCACCGAGGATAACCTGCTGAAAGGTGCCGCGGCGCAGGCAGTACAGTGTCTTAATATTCGTTTTGGCTTCGCCGAAACGCAGTCTCTTATTTAACCGTCTGTCGGGTGAAATGATGAATCCTTTAATTATCAAATTAGGCGGCGTACTGCTGGATAGCGAAGAAGCGCTGGAGCGCCTGTTTGCCGCGCTGGTGAACTATCGTCAGTCCCATCAGCGCCCGCTGGTTATTGTTCACGGCGGCGGTTGCCTGGTGGATGAGCTGATGAAAAAGCTGGCGCTGCCGGTGGAAAAGAAAAATGGCCTGCGCGTTACGCCTGCCGACCAGATTGACATTATTACCGGTGCGCTGGCGGGTACGGCTAACAAGACGCTGCTGGCGTGGGCAAAGAAGCACGGCATTAACGGCGTCGGCCTGAGCCTCGGCGACGGGGATAGCGTCACGGTGACCCAGCTTGACGAAGCGTTGGGCCACGTCGGTCTGGCTAAACCGGGTTCGCCAAAACTGATTAATACCCTGCTGGAAAACGGCTTCCTGCCGATTGTTAGCTCCATCGGCGTGACCGCGGAAGGCGAGCTGATGAACGTGAATGCGGACCAGGCAGCGACAGCGCTTGCCGCCACGCTCGGCGCGGACCTGATTCTGCTCTCAGACGTGAGCGGTATCCTGGACGGTAAAGGCCAGCGCATTGCCGAGATGACGGCGGCCAAAGCCGAGCAGCTGATTCAGCAGGGCATTATTACCGACGGCATGATAGTGAAAGTGAACGCGGCGCTGGATGCGGCCCGTACTCTGGGACGTCCGGTGGATATCGCCTCATGGCGCCACGCGGATCAGCTACCCTCTTTATTCAACGGCGTGGCTATTGGCACCCGGATTCTGGCATAGACAAAGAATAGTTTTAACAAGGACAAGACAATGCAAAATCACGGCATCAAAAAAATCGTTCTCGCATACTCTGGCGGCCTCGACACTTCAGCCATCATTCCATGGCTGAAAGAGAACTACGGCGGCTGCGAAGTTGTCGCCTGCGTGGTGGATATCGGCCAGGATCGTGAAGATCTGAAAGGCGTTGAGCAGAAAGCGCTGCGCTCCGGGGCTACTGAGTGCTACGTCGTGGATGCGCGTGAAGAGTTTATCAGCGACTATGTTTACCCTGTGCTGCAGACCGGCGCGCTGTATGAAGGCAGCTACCTGCTCGGTACGTCTATGGCGCGTCCGCTGATCGCTAAGGCGCTGGTAGATGTAGCGAACAAAGTGGGCGCTGATGCGCTGTGCCACGGTGCGACCGGTAAAGGTAACGACCAGGTGCGTTTCGAATCCACCTGGGCCGCGCTGGCTCCACATCTGAAGGTTGTTGCGCCATGGCGTGAGTGGAACCTGCGTTCCCGTGAAGCGCTGCTCGACTACCTGAAAGAGCGTGACATCCCGACCACCGCCTCACTGGAAAAAATCTACAGCCGTGACGAAAACGCATGGCACATTTCCACCGAAGGCGGCGTGCTGGAAAGCCCGTGGAATGCCCCGAACAAAGATTGCTGGGTGTGGACCGTTGACCCGCAGGAAGCGCCGGACCAGGCCGAGCAGGTGACCGTTACCGTTAAGCAGGGCAAAGTGGTTGCCGTTAACGGCGAAGCGATGAGCCCGTTCAAATGTTTGGAAACCCTGAATGCGATTGGCTCTAAGCACGGTATTGGCCGTATCGATATCGTAGAAAACCGTCTGGTGGGCATAAAGTCCCGTGGCTGCTATGAAACCCCAGGGGGCACGATTATTATGGCCGCGCTGCGTGGCGTTGAGCAGCTGGTGCTGGATCGTGATTCCTTCAAATGGCGTGAGCAGCTGGGCCTCGAAATGTCCTACGTCGTGTACGATGGCCGCTGGTTTGCACCGCTGCGTAAATCTCTGCAGGCCTCTGCCGAGTCGCTGGCGGAAGAAGTGAACGGTGAAGTAGTGCTGCAGCTATATAAAGGCCAGGTGACGGCGATTCAGAAAAAATCACCGAACAGCCTGTATAGCGAAGAATTTGCGACCTTTGGCGAAGATGAAGTTTACGATCACAGCCATGCCGGCGGCTTTATCCGTCTGTTCTCGCTCTCTTCTCGTATCCGTGCGCTGAACGAACTTAAGAAGTAATTTTTACCCTCACTCTTTCCCTGGACAGGGAGTGGGTGAGGGGCAAACGAATATTAATATGATGAATGGAGCATGACTATGGCACTTTGGGGTGGGCGTTTTACTCAGGCAGCCGATCGGCGGTTTAAGCAATTCAATGACTCTTTGCGCTTTGACTATCGCTTAGCTGAGCAAGACATCGTAGGTTCCGTCGCCTGGTCCAAAGCGCTGGTCACCGTGGGCGTGCTGACCGAAGCTGAGCAGCAGCAGCTCGAGCAGGCTCTGAAAGTTTTGCTGGAAGAAGTACAGGCCAATCCGCAGGCGATTCTGGAAAGCGACGCGGAAGATATTCACAGCTGGGTGGAAGGCAAGCTTATCGATAAAGTCGGTACGCTGGGTAAAAAACTCCATACCGGCCGTAGCCGCAACGACCAGGTCGCTACCGACCTGAAACTGTGGTGCAAAATGCAGGTTAGCGAACTGCTGGCGGCCACTCGCCAGGTTCAGCAGGCGCTGATTGAAACCGCCGAAGCGAACCAGGATGCCGTGATGCCGGGCTATACGCACCTGCAGCGTGCGCAGCCGGTGACTTTTGCTCACTGGTGCCTGGCCTACGTTGAGATGCTGGCTCGCGACGAAAGTCGTTTACAAAGCACCTTGCAGCGCCTCGATGTAAGCCCCTTGGGTAGCGGTGCGCTGGCCGGCACGGCCTATGAGATTGACCGTGAGCAGCTGGCTGGCTGGTTAGGTTTTGCTTCTGCGACCCGCAACAGTCTCGACAGCGTATCTGACCGCGACCACGTGCTGGAACTGCTGTCCAACGCTTCTATCGGCATGGTTCATCTGTCCCGTTTTGCAGAAGACCTGATCTTCTTCAATACCGGAGAAGCCGGTTTTGTTGAGCTGTCCGATCGCGTGACTTCCGGTTCTTCGCTGATGCCGCAGAAGAAAAACCCGGATGCGCTGGAGCTGATCCGCGGCAAGTGTGGCCGCGTGCAGGGCGCGCTGACAGGCATGATGATGACCCTGAAAGGCCTGCCGCTGGCGTATAACAAAGATATGCAGGAAGACAAAGAAGGGTTATTCGACGCGCTCGATACCTGGCTCGACTGCCTGCATATGTCGGTGCTGGTGCTGGACGGCATTCAGGTTAAACGTCCGCGTTGCCAGGAAGCTGCCGAGCAGGGCTATGCCAATGCCACCGAACTGGCGGATTACCTGGTCGCCAAAGGCGTACCGTTCCGTGAAGCCCACCACATTGTCGGTGAGGCCGTCGTTGAAGCGATCCAACAAGGTAAAGCCCTGGAAGCCTTAGCCCTGGCCGATCTGCAGAAATTCAGTGCGGTCATTGGCGAAGACGTTTATCCGATCCTGTCGCTGCAATCCTGTCTCGACAAACGCGCCGCGAAAGGCGGCGTTTCTCCGAAGCAGGTTGCTCTGGCTATCGCTGACGCCAAACAGCGCCTGGTCTAATCCCCTCGAAATTTGAACAAAAAAAAGCGGACATACTGTCCGCTAAAAGTTCACGTTGGCTTTAATAATTCGTCAGGTTCAGAGAACAGAGAGTCTCTGCAGCCGCGCTTCGTTCTCGGGTAAGTAAGAGCGAAGCGCCTTGCTGTTGTGGGTTATTATTCACCAACATTGCTTGATAGGGATAATCGTTCGTTGCTATGCTATCTATCGCCATGAACTATCGTGGCACAGGAGGATAGAGAATGAATATTCGAGATCTTGAATACCTGGTGGCGCTGGCCGAGCACCGCCATTTTCGTCGGGCAGCGGATGCCTGTCACGTTAGCCAGCCGACGCTGAGCGGCCAGATTCGCAAGCTGGAAGATGAACTTGGCGTCATGCTGCTGGAGCGTACCAGCCGTAAAGTGCTGTTCACCCAGGCAGGTTTGCTGCTGGTGGATCAGGCCAGAACGGTGCTGCGTGAAGTCAAAGTGCTGAAAGAGATGGCAAGCCAGCAGGGCGAAGCCATGTCCGGCCCGCTACACATCGGCCTGATCCCAACCGTGGGACCTTATCTGCTGCCGCAAATTATTCCGATGCTGCATCAAACCTTCCCAAAGCTGGAAATGTATCTGCACGAAGCCCAAACCCATCAGCTGCTGGCGCAGCTTGATAGCGGTAAGCTGGACTGTGCCATTCTGGCGCTGGTGAAAGAAAGCGAAGCGTTTATCGAAGTGCCGCTGTTTGATGAGCCAATGGTGCTGGCGGTTTATAAGGATCATCCATGGGCGAACCGCGACCGCGTGCCGATGTCCGATCTGGCCGGTGAAAAGCTGCTGATGCTGGAAGACGGGCACTGCCTGCGCGACCAGGCAATGGGCTTCTGCTTTGAAGCCGGCGCTGATGAAGATACCCATTTCCGGGCAACAAGCTTAGAAACGCTGCGCAACATGGTTGCAGCAGGCAGCGGCATTACGCTACTGCCAGCCCTTGCCGTACCGAAGGAGCGCCAGCGAGACGGGGTGGTTTATCTGCCGTGTTATAAACCAGAGCCGCGTCGTACCATCGGCCTGGTTTATCGTCCAGGGTCACCGCTGCGCAGCCGCTATGAGCAGCTGGCAGAGGCCATCCGCACTCAGATGGTTGGCCATTTCGACTCAGCGCTAAAACAGGCGATTTAAGCCGTTAAGCGCCGCTACCCGATAGGCTTCCGCCATCGTTGGGTAGTTAAAGGTGGTGTTAACGAAGTACTCAATGGTGTTACCGCCACCTTTCTGCTCCATAATCGCCTGGCCGATGTGAATAATTTCGGCCGCGCGCTCGCCAAAGCAGTGGATCCCCAGAATTTCTTTCGTCTCACGGTGGAACAGAATTTTCAGCGTCCCGACGTTCATCCCCACAATTTGCGCCCGCGCGAGGTGTTTAAACTGCGCACGGCCCACTTCGTAAGGCACTTTCATCGAGGTCAGCTGTTGTTCCGTTTTGCCCACGGAGCTGATTTCAGGGATGGTATAAATCCCGGTGGGAATATCTTCTACCAGATGGCCAGTCGCCTCGCCTTTTACCAGCGCCTGAGCGGCGATGCGTCCCTGGTCATAGGCCGCTGAAGCCAGGCTTGGGTAGCCGATAACGTCGCCCACCGCGTAAATATGCGGCAGCGCGGTCTGGTACATGCTGTTGACCTTGATAAGCCCACGGCTGTCCGCTTCCAGACCGATGTTCTCCAGCGCCAGCGAATCCGTGTTCCCGGTACGTCCGTTAGCGTAAAGCAGGCAATCCGCCTTCACTTTTTTGCCGGATTTCAGGGAAACGATCACGCCGTCATCCACGCCTTCAATCTTCTCGAACTCTTCGTTGTGGCGGATAACCACGCCGCTGTTCCAGAAGTGATAGGAGAGCGAGTCCGACATTTCCTGATCGAGGAAAGCCAGCAGGCGATCGCGGGTGTTGATCAGGTCGACTTTGACGTTCATCCCACGGAAGATCGAAGCGTATTCGCAGCCGATCACCCCGGCGCCATAGATGATCACATGGCGTGGTTCGTGATGCAGGCTAAGGATAGAGTCGCTGTCGTAGATGCGCGGATGGGTAAAATCAACCTCCGGCGGGCGGTAAGGCCGCGAGCCGCAGGCAATGACAAACTTCTCGGCGGTATAGGTTTCGACCGATCCATCGTGGCACTGCAGCGCGATGGTATGTTCATCCACAAAGTGCGCGTCCCCCTGCAGCATTTCGCAGCGATTACGCTCGTAAAAGCCCTGGCGCATGCGGGTTTGCTGGTTAATCACGCTGTCGGCGTGGTTAAGGATGTCGGCAAAAGAGGAGCGGAGAAGGTGAGTGTGGTCGCTGTATAACGGGTTTTGATTGAATTCAATAATGCGGCTGACTGCGTGGCGGAGGGCTTTTGAAGGGATGGTGCCCCAGTGGGTGCAACCGCCGCCGACATTATGGTAGCGCTCAATCACCGCTACCCTGGCTCCTTGTTTCACCAGACCCATGGCGGCACCTTCGCCTCCGGGACCGGAACCAATCACTATTGCGTCATAATCGTAGGTTTGTGGCATTGTAAGGCTTACCTGTTTTTATACATAAAGGCAACACGATGGTAACATCAACCGGGAATTTCCCCAATTCTTGTTGTGCTTTTTACCGCCAGTTCAGGTCAATGTTCCGTAAACAATCATTCACAATACACTATAAAAGCGGTAGCTTGATTCTCTGATATAGTTCCAGCTCTGTTTGAAGGATTCAGGCAATATGATGGGTGTAAGAGCGCAACAAAAAGAGAGAACCAGGCGTTCTTTAGTCGAAGCCGCATTTAGCCAGCTAAGCGCCGAAAGAAGCTTTGCCAGCCTGAGCCTGCGTGAAGTTGCCCGCGAAGCCGGCATTGCGCCGACGTCATTTTATCGCCATTTCCGCGATGTTGATGAACTCGGCCTTACCATGGTCGATGAAAGTGGCCTGATGCTGCGTCAGCTAATGCGCCAGGCGCGTCAACGCATCGCGAAGGGCGGCAGCGTTATCCGCACGTCGGTTTCCACCTTTATGGAATTTATCGGCAATAACCCTAATGCCTTCCGCCTGCTGCTGCGCGAGAGATCGGGCACGTCTGCGGCGTTTCGTGCCGCGGTTGTCCGTGAAATTCAGCACTTCATTGCGGAACTTGCCGACTATTTAGAACTCGAAAATCGCATGCCTCGCAGCTTCACGGAAGCGCAGGCGGAAGCGATGGTCACGATTGTTTTTAGTGCAGGTGCCGAAGCGCTGGACGTTGATATCGAACAACGTCGCCAGCTCGAAGAGCGACTGGTGCTGCAGTTACGTATGATCTCGAAAGGGGCCTACTACTGGTATCGCCGGGAACAAGAAAAAATGGCGCTTGCTCATTTATCCGAAGAGTGAAGGAACGAGCAGCAATGAAACAGTTACAAGATAGAGGTACGCTGGCGCTGGCGTTTATCGCTGGCCTGTCGATTAACGGATCTTTTGCCGCGCTGTTTAGCTCGGTGGTCCCGTTCTCGATTTTCCCTGTTATTGCCCTGGTGCTGACGGTTTACTGCCTGCATCAGCGTTACCAGAACCGAACTATGCCCGTTGGGTTACCGAGCCTTGCCGCCGCGTGCTTTGTCTTAGGCGTGCTGCTTTATAGCTCTGTAGTTCGCGTTGAGTACCCGGTGATTGGCTCTAACTTTGTGCCTTCGATTCTGTCGGTGATGGTGCTGTTTTGGATTGTATTTAAGGTTCGTTCCCGTAAGTCAGAAGCGGCCGAGTAAGCCAGACGAAAACAAAAAAGGACGCCTCGGCGTCCTTTTCTTATTTGCGTGTGAGCAGTACGCCACATTCCATATGGTGCGTATACGGGAACTGGTCGAACAGCGCGAGCCGGGCGATGTTGTGGGTCTGAGACAAGGTCTCCAGATTCTCGCACAGCGTTTGTGGGTTGCAGGAGATATAAAGGATGTGCGGGTAGGCCTGCACCATTTTTACCGTGTCAGCATCCAGGCCGCTGCGTGGTGGATCGACAAAAATGGTCTCGCACTGATAGCTCTTAAGATCGATCCCCTGCAGACGGTTAAACTCCCTGACGCCGTTCATCGCCTGGGTAAACTCTTCTGCCGCCATGCGGATGATTTGCACGTTATCAATGTTGTTGGCCGTGATGTTGTACTGTGCCGCCGCAACAGAGGGTTTCGCAATTTCGGTTGCCAGCACGCGGTCAAAATTACGGGCCAGCGCCAGCGAGAAGTTACCGTTCCCGCAGTACAGCTCAAGCAGATCGCCGCTTGAGTTTTCCGTCGCGTTCAACGCCCACTCCAGCATCTGAATATTCATGGCGGCGTTTGGCTGGGTGAAGCTGTTCTCAACCTGGCGGTAAATCATCTCTTTGCCGGCTACCGGCAGACGCTCGTCGATGAAATCCTGGTCCAGTTCAATTTTGGTTTTGGTGGCGCGCCCAATTAAGTGCACGTCAAAACCACGTGCACGCAGGCTGTCGCGCAGCGCTTCGGCGTGCCGCTGCCACTCATCATCCAGCTTGCGGTGGTAGAGCAGAGAGACCACGGCCTGATTGCTCAGGGTGGTCAGGTAGTCAATCTGGAACAGCTTGTGGCGCAGCGCTGGAATATCTCGAACGCCGTCCAGCATGGCTGGCATCAGGGCGTTAATCAGCTCGCTTGCCGCCGGGAAACTGTTGACGCGGATGCGGCTTTTGGTCTGTTGATCGAACATGATGTGATAGAGATCGTCACCTTCATGCCAGATACGGAACTCGGCTCGCATACGGTAGTGACTGACCGGTGAGCGGAATACCTCCGGGGCCGGTGCGGCAAAGGGCGCCATCATGCCTTGCAGGCGAGTGACTTTTTCCGCCAGCTGCGCGTCGTACTGATCTGTCGGGAGGTGTTCAGGGGTCATGGCTAGCCATCCAGTCGGTCAATGAATACAAACTACGCGGCGATTGTAGGGATTCAACTCACGATGTCCAGCCCGATTGCTATAAGAAGTTCTGCTGGAAGTCTGGACATCTATATAAGCCTAACGGTAGCATGGCTTTTCCGGCCTCCTGAGAGTTAAAAGGGAACCCAGTGTAATTCTGGGGCTGACGCGCAGCGGTAAGGATCGGCGAGATGAATGCATTAAGCAGACACTGCTTTCTATATATAAGCGGGAAGTCCTCATCTCAATTAAGCCCCCAAGCCCGAAGACCTGCCGGAATGACGTCGCAAGTGATATGGCTATCGCGTGCTATTTGCCATATCTGCGGCATCCTATTCGAAAGCGGATGCTTATATAAATGATGATAAAGAAGGTTTCGCTGTTGACGGCTCTGTCCGCAACGGCTTTTTCAGTTTGGGCGCAGGACAGCAATACCGACAATACTCTGGTGGTCACGGCGAACCGTTTCCAGCAGCCGGTGAATACCGTACTGGCGCCGAACTCGGTGGTTACGCGTGAAGATATCGATCGCTGGCAGTCAAAATCGCTGACCGACGTAATGCGCCGTCTGCCGGGGGTGGATATTGCGCAAAACGGTGGGCTTGGCCAGCTCTCCTCAGTGTTCATTCGCGGGACTAATTCCAGCCATGTGCTGGTGCTGATTGACGGTATCCGCCTGAATCAGGCCGGCGTGACCAGTTCTTCCGACCTCAGCCAGATTCCAGTTTCTCTTGTTCAGCGCGTAGAGTACATCCGCGGGCCTCGTTCTGCGGTCTATGGTTCTGATGCTATTGGCGGGGTCATCAACATTATCACTACTCGTGACAAAGACGGCACAACGCTGACGGCCGGAATGGGCTCCAATGGTTACCAGAACTATGACGCCAGCACGCAGCAAAAGCTGGGGGATAACACCCGCGTGACCCTGGCAGGTAACTATGAGTACACCAAAGGCTTCGACGTTGTGGCCGATGGCAATACTGGAGGCCTGCGTCAGCCCGATCGCGACGGATTTATGAGTAAATCCCTTTATGGTGCGCTGGAACACAATTTCTCTGAGCAATGGAGCGGCTTTGTTCGCGGCTACGGTTACGATAACCGCACGGCCTATGATGGCTTCTACAGCAGCTTTACGCCAAACCAGCTGGTGGATACGCGTCAGCTCTATAGCCAGACCTGGGATACAGGGCTGCGCTTTAACAACGATATCTTCCATTCGCAGCTGATCTCCAGCTATGGCCACAGCAAAGATTACAACTTCGACCCGCGCCTTGGCCGCTATGACTCCAGCGCGACCCTCGATGAAATTAAGCAGTACAACCTGCAGTGGACCAACTCCGTTGATGTAGGCGCAGGGAATGTCGGCGCGGGCGTTGACTGGCAGAAGCAAAGCACTGAACCGGGCACTAACTATCTTACTGACGCTTACGATCAGCGTAATACCGGCGTCTATCTGACTGCGCTACAAAAGTTGGGTGATTTCACCTTTGAAGGTGCTGCACGTAACGACTCTCACTCAGAGTTCGGTAATCACGGAACCTGGCAGAGCAGCGCCGCATGGGAATTCGTTGAGGGATATCGCTTCATTGCTTCCTACGGTACGGCCTTTAAGGCACCAAATCAGGGGCAGCTGTTTGGCTTCTACGGCAACAGAAATCTGAATCCTGAAGAAAGTCGTCAGTGGGAAGGAGCATTTGAAGGATTAACGTCGGGCGTAAACTGGCGTGTTTCTGGCTATCGCAACCTTGTTGATAACCTGATCGACTTTAACAATAACACGCTGAGCTATTACAACGTCGGCAAGGCCAATATTAAAGGTATTGAAGGTACAGCTTCCTTCGATACCGGGCCTGTGCAGCACAGCGTTAGCTATGATTATGTTGATGCCCGTAATGGACTGACCGATGCACCGCTGGCGCGTCGAGCCAAACAGCAGGTGAAGTATCAGCTTGACTGGGCACTTTACGATCTTGACTGGAGCGTAACCTACCATTACCTGGGCTCGCGCTACGACACCGATTTCAATACCAATCAAACCGTCAAAATGGGTGGTGTTAGCCTGTGGGATGTTGCGTTGTCGTATCCAGTCACGTCACAGCTGACCGTTCGTGGTAGAATAGCTAACCTGTTCGATAAAGATTACGAGACGGTTTATGGCTACCATACTGCAGGACGGGAATACTACTTGTCTGGCAGCTACACCTTCTGATGCACATCCTACCGTGCTGGTTTTTGACTCCGGCGTCGGTGGGTTGTCTGTCTACAATGAGATTCGGCAGCTTCTGCCGGATCTTCATTTCATCTACGCCTTCGACAACGTGGCGTTTCCTTACGGCGAAAAGAGCGAAGAGTTTATCGTCGACCGGGTGGTTTCAATAGTGACTGCTGTCCAGCAGCATTATCCTTTGGCCCTCGCCGTTATCGCCTGTAATACCGCAAGCACCGTTTCTCTCCCGGCTTTACGTGAAAAGTTCGACTTCCCCGTTGTTGGCGTTGTGCCTGCCATTAAACCGGCAGCACGTTTGACGACAAATGGTGTAGTGGGCCTGCTTGCAACTCGCGGTACGGTAAAGCGGCCTTATACTCACGAGCTTATCTCCCGGTTTGCTACCGAATGCAAAATTGAGATGCTGGGTTCGGCCGAGCTGGTGGAGCTCGCTGAGGCGAAGCTTCATGGTGAGCCGGTCCCGCTGGATGAGCTGCGTAAAATCCTGCGTCCGTGGTTACGTATGTCGGAGCCACCGGATACCGTTGTATTAGGCTGCACGCACTTCCCTCTATTACAGGAAGAGCTGTTGGAAGTGTTGCCGGAAGGGACAAGACTGATTGATTCCGGAGCCGCCATTGCAAGACGTACCGTTTGGTTGCTTGAACATGAAGCGCCGGATGCGGCTTCTGCAGATCAGAATATTGCCTATTGTATGGCGTTCACGCCTGAAACCGCGCAATTAATGCCCGTTTTACAACGTTACGGCTTTGAAAAGCTCGAAAAACTGGCACTTTAGCGCCATTTTGAGTAAAAAAACGGCGCTTGAAAGTTTTTTTCAAATTAGGGGTTGTCAGGCTCTGAGAACTCCCTATAATGCGCCTCCACTGACACGGCAAAGCGGCTTCGAAAGCGGCTTAACAACCCGGTAGTCAGTCAGAT
>NZ_JBHIKW010000015.1:0-89875 GCF_042138895.1 Cedecea selenatireducens
ACCGGTTTGTTAAGCCGCTTTCGAAGCCGCTTTGCCGTGTCAGTGGAGGCGCATTATAGGGAGTTCTCAGAGCCTGACAACCCCTAATTTGAAAAAACTTTCTGACCGCGCGTTTTTTAATCGTAACGCTTATTTTTGGCGCTGTTTGATGGCTTTTGGCAGGTCAGCAAGGCTATTAATGACCAAATCTGCCGCCGCCTCGCCCTCTTCCGTTACAGGTTTGCCAGTGCGTACCAGCACTTTAGTCCCAACCATAGCTGCGGCGGCGGCCTGCATATCTTCAATTTTGTCGCCAACCATATAAGAAGAAGCCATATCGATGTGCAGGAAGTCACGTGCAGAAATCAGCATACCCGGCTGCGGCTTACGGCAGTCACAATTCTGACGAAACTCTTCCACGCTTCCTTCCGGGTGATGAGGGCAATAATAGATGCCGTCGAGATCCACACCGCGGTCCGCCAGCGACCAGTCCATCCACTCGGTCAGGTTCTCAAAATCTGCCTCGGTGAACATCCCGCGTGCGATGCCGGACTGGTTAGTTACCAGCACCAGAGCAAAGCCCATCTCTTTTAATTCGCGCATTGCCTCTATAGCACCATCAATAAACTCGAATCGGTCAACTTCATATACATAGCCATGATCGACATTAATGGTGCCATCGCGGTCGAGAAAAATAGCGGGTACGGACTGTGCCACTGGAGAACTCCTGATACGGATTAATTGCGGCTAGTATCGCATGATTTAGTAATAAGGAGAGAACAGTCCTTCACTCCCTGATTGATTTAGACGTCTGGATGCCTTAACATCCATATCGATTACGGTAACTTTGGTTACTGGTAGCAGAAAATTCCACGGCTATTACCTATACGATAATAAATAACTCAATGATTAAACTTTCAAATATCACCAAGGTGTTCCAGCAGGGCAACCGCAGCATACAGGCATTGAACAATGTCAGTCTGCATGTGCCTGCCGGGCAAATTTATGGCGTGATTGGCGCGTCCGGTGCGGGGAAAAGCACCCTCATCCGCTGTGTAAACCTGCTTGAGCGTCCGACTCAGGGTTCAGTTCTGGTTGATGGCCAGGACCTGACAACGCTTTCCGAAACCCAGTTAACTAAAGCCCGTCGCCAGATTGGCATGATCTTCCAGCACTTTAATCTGCTCTCTTCGCGTACCGTATTCGGCAACGTTGCTTTGCCGCTTGAGCTGGACAATACGCCAAAAGAAGAGATTAAACGCCGCGTTACCGAACTGCTGGATTTAGTTGGCCTCAGTGAAAAACACGATGCCTGGCCTGCAAACCTTTCCGGCGGGCAGAAACAGCGCGTGGCGATTGCCCGTGCACTGGCAAGCAATCCAAAAGTGCTGTTGTGCGACGAAGCCACCAGCGCGCTGGATCCCGCCACAACCCGCTCTATTCTGGAGCTGCTGAAAGACATTAATCGTCGCCTGGGGCTGACTATTCTGCTCATCACCCACGAGATGGATGTCGTAAAACGCATTTGTGACTGCGTGGCCGTGATCAGCAACGGCGAGCTTATCGAGCAGGATACGGTGAGCGAAGTGTTCTCCCATCCGAAAACGCCTCTGGCTCAGCAGTTTATCCAGTCCACTCTGCATCTCGACGTACCGGAAGATTACGCTCAGCGCCTGAGCGCAGAGAATAAAGAAAGCGCGGTACCTTTATTGCGCCTGGAGTTCACCGGCCAGTCGGTCGATGCCCCACTTCTCTCTGAAACAGCACGTACCTTCAACGTGAACAGCAACATTATTAGCGCGCAGATGGATTATGCCGGCGGCGTGAAGTTCGGCATCATGCTGTGCGAAATGCACGGCGAGCCAAAAGATACGCAATCGGCTATTGCCTGGCTGCAGGAGCAACACGTGAAAGTAGAGGTGCTGGGTTATGTCTGAAGCAATGATTTGGTTACTGGCCCGCGGCGTGTATGAAACGTTAGCCATGACCTTTGTTTCCGGTTTCTTCGGGTTTGTGATTGGCCTGCCTGTCGGCGTGTTGCTGTACATCACTCGCCCCGGGCAAATCAGCGCTAACGCGAAGCTTTATAGCAGCCTCTCGGCGGTAGTTAACATCTTCCGTTCTATCCCGTTCATTATTCTGCTCGTCTGGATGATTCCTTTTACCCGCGTCATCGTAGGAACTTCTATCGGCCTGCAGGCGGCGATCGTTCCATTGACCGTTGGTGCAGCGCCGTTTATTGCCCGAATGGTCGAAAACGCCCTGCTGGAAATCCCAACCGGTCTGATTGAAGCTTCACGCGCGATGGGCGCCACGCCGCTGCAAATCATCCGCAAAGTGTTGCTGCCGGAAGCGCTTCCGGGCCTGGTAAATGCCGCCACCATTACCCTTATTACCCTGGTAGGCTATTCTGCTATGGGCGGTGCCGTTGGTGCGGGTGGTCTGGGCCAGATTGGCTATCAGTACGGTTACATCGGCTACAACGCGACAGTAATGAATACCGTGCTGGTTCTGCTGGTCGTGCTGGTTTACTTAATTCAATTCTCTGGCGATCGTATCGTCAGGGCTGTTACACACAAATAAACACAACTGCATTCATACAAGGAAAAGGACATGGCTTTTAACTTTAAAACGTTCGCCGCGGTCGGCGCTCTGATTGGCTCTCTGGCCCTGGTGGGTTGCGGTCAGGAAGAAAAAGATCCAAACCACATTAAAGTCGGCGTGATTGCCGGTGCAGAACAGCAGGTTGCCGAAGTCGCTCAGAAAGTGGCTAAAGAGAAATATGGCCTCGACGTTGAGCTGGTGACCTTTACCGACTATGTGCTGCCAAACGAAGCGCTGAGCAAAGGCGACATCGACGTTAACGCCTTCCAGCACAAGCCTTATCTGGATCAGCAGATCAAAGATCGCGGTTATAAGCTGGTTTCCGTGGGCAATACTTTTGTTTACCCAATCGCCGGTTATTCCAAAAAAATCAAATCTCTGGATGAGCTGCAGCCGGGTTCTCAGGTAGCACTGCCAAACGACCCGACTAACCTCGGTCGCTCTCTGCTGCTGCTGCAGAAAGAAGGCCTGATTAAACTGAAAGACGGTGTTGGCCTGCTGCCAACCGTTCTGGATGTAACCGAGAACCCAAAAAATCTGAAGCTGGTTGAGCTGGAAGCACCGCAGCTGCCACGTTCTCTGGATGATGCTCAGATTGCTCTGGCGGTCATCAACACCACTTACGCCAGCCAGATTGGCCTGACGCCAGCGAAAGACGGCATCTTCGTTGAAGACAAAAACTCTCCTTATGTGAACCTGATCGTTTCTCGTGAAGACAACAAAGATGCAGAGAACGTGAAGAAATTCGTTCAGGCATACCAGTCTGACGAAGTGAACGAAGCGGCCAACAAAGTCTTTAACGGCGGCGCGGTTAAAGGCTGGTAAGTTTCCATTCTTCAGTTTTACGTAAATAATTAAAGGCGGGCGCAAGCCCGCCTTGTTATTTTGATTCGGGCTTGCTTCAATGTTCCCCGTTTTACATTCATTGAGGAAAAATTATGCGTGCTTTACCGATCTGTTTATTAGCATTCATGCTGAGCGGCTGTTCAATGCTAAGCAGATCCCCCGTAGAACCCGTTCAAAGCACGGCAGCTGCGCCGAAGACAGAAACCGAGAAACCTAAAGCACCTCGCCCTGCTCCGGTCAGAATCTACACCAACGCAGAAGACTTAGTGGGTAAACCGTTCCGTGATTTAGGTGAAGTCAGCGGAGAGTCTTGCCAGGCAAGCAATCAGGATTCGCCTCCGAATATCCCGACCGCACGCAAGCGCATGCAGATCAACGCTTCCAAAATGAAAGCCAATGCGGTTCTGCAGCACAGTTGTGATGTCACCACGGGTGCGCCAGGGTGCTATCGTCAGGCCATTTGCGTTGGATCTGCGCTACAAGTTTCGGCGCAATGACCGAATTCCAGTTTGCGCAAATTGGCGTAATTCGCTCTCCTTATAAAGAAAAGTTTGCCGTACCGCGTCAGCCAGGCTTAGTCAAAGATGGCGGCGGTGAACTGCGTCTGCTTGCGCCGTACAACCAGGCCGATGCCGTTCGCGGGCTGGAGGCTTTTAGTCACCTGTGGCTACTGTTTGTATTCCATCAAACGATGGAAGGCGGCTGGCGCCCAACGGTACGTCCTCCCCGGCTGGGGGGGAATGCCCGCATGGGCGTGTTTGCTACCCGCTCTACCTTCCGCCCCAATCCTATTGGCATGTCGCTGGTTGAACTGAAAGGCATTCATTGCCAGAAAGATGAAGTCATTTTGCAGCTTGGCAGCCTGGATTTGGTAGACGGTACGCCCATCGTGGATATCAAACCGTACCTGCCCTTCGCAGAAGCCGTACCGGATGCGCGTGCGGGCTATGCGCAACAGGCGCCTCAGGCAGAAATGAACGTAACCTTTACGCCCGAGGTTCAGCTACAGCTCGCCGGGCTGGAAGGCCGCTATCCGCATATTGCGCGTTTTATCTGCCAGGTACTTGCTCAGGACCCTCGTCCTGCTTATCGTAAAGGCGAGGATGTCGGGAAGACTTACGCTGTTCTGCTGCTGGACTTTAACGTCCGCTGGCGCGTCACAGAGCAAGGCTTTGAGGTGTTTGCGCTCGAAGCGAGTTAATTTAGCCCCCTCTCTTTTGACATCTCTGCCACACTGGTAAACTAAACCACTTTTTTTGAAGCAGGCCGCCCGTGGCCTGCGATCTGCCGTTCAAATGGAACCGTAACAACATGCGTACTAGCCAATATCTGCTCTCCACTCTGAAGGAGACACCTGCCGACGCTGAAGTAGTCAGCCACCAGCTGATGCTGCGCGCCGGGATGATCCGTAAGCTGGCCTCCGGTTTATACACCTGGCTGCCGACCGGTTTACGCGTCCTGAAGAAAGTCGAAAACATCGTGCGTGAAGAGATGAACAACGCCGGTGCTATCGAAATGTGCATGCCGGTGGTTCAGCCAGCCGACCTGTGGCAGGAGAGTGGACGTTGGGAGCAATACGGTCCGGAGTTACTGCGTTTTGTTGACCGTGGCGAACGTCCTTTCGTGCTGGGTCCAACTCACGAAGAAGTGATCACCGATCTGATTCGCAATGAGCTGAGCTCTTATAAGCAGCTGCCGCTGAATCTGTTCCAGATCCAGACCAAATTCCGTGATGAAGTGCGCCCACGTTTTGGCGTTATGCGTTCCCGCGAATTCCTGATGAAAGACGCCTACTCGTTCCATACGTCTCAGGAATCCCTGCAGGAAACCTATGACAAGATGTACGAGGCTTACAGCAAAATCTTCTCCCGCATGGGTCTGGATTTCCGCGCCGTGCAGGCGGACACCGGCTCCATCGGCGGCAGCGCCTCCCATGAGTTCCAGGTGCTGGCACAAAGCGGTGAAGATGATGTGATCTTCTCTGACAGCTCGGACTATGCGGCAAACATTGAGTTCGCTGAAGCCCTTGCGCCGGCAGCAGGCCGTGCAGCACCGACCGCTGAAATGAGCCAGATTGATACTCCGAATGCTAAAACCATCGCCGAGCTGGTAGAGCAGTTCAACCTGCCAATCGAGAAAACGGTTAAAACTCTGCTGGTGAAAGCGACCGAAGGTAGCGCTTATCCGCTGGTTGCTTTGCTGGTTCGTGGCGATCACGAGCTGAACGAAGTGAAAGCCGAGAAGCTGCCACAGGTAGCAAGCCCGCTGACGTTCGCCACCGAACAGGAAATTCGCGATATCGTGAAAGCTGGCCCTGGCTCCCTGGGTCCGATCAACCTGCCGGTTCCGGTTGTGATTGACCGCAGCGTAGCCGCTATGAGCGATTTCGCCGCTGGTGCAAACATCGACGGCAAGCACTTTGTCGGCATTAACTGGGAACGCGACGTTGCGCTGCCGGAAGTGGCTGACATTCGCAACGTTGTTGCCGGCGACCCGAGCCCGGATGGCAAAGGCACTTTGATGATCAAACGCGGCATCGAAGTGGGTCACATCTTCCAGCTAGGCACCAAGTACTCTGAGGCGCTGAAAGCTGCCGTTCAGGGCGAAGATGGCCGTAACCAGACGCTGACCATGGGCTGCTACGGTATCGGTGTTACCCGCGTGGTCGCCGCCGCCATTGAACAGAACTTTGATGACCGCGGTATTCTGTGGCCGGATGCTATCGCTCCGTTCCACGTTGCGATTCTGCCAATGAACATGCACAAGTCCTTCCGCGTGCAGCAGCTGGCTGAAGAGCTGTATACCACGCTGCGTGCGCAGGGTATCGACGTGCTGCTGGATGATCGTAAAGAGCGTCCAGGCGTGATGTTTGCCGATATGGAACTGATTGGCATTCCTCACACCATCGTTATCGGGGACCGTAATCTCGACAACGAAGAGATCGAATATAAACATCGCCGTGCCGGTGAAAAGCAGATGATCAAAACCAGCGAGATCGTTGATTTCCTGGTAAAGCAGATCAAAGGTTAATTTACCGCTGAGCATAAAAAAGCCCGTCCAGATGGACGGGCTTTTTCGTTTTAGTCGTTACAGTTTTTGCCGGGCTTAAACTTCGCACCCTTATCGGCAACCAGCGCTTTTTGCAGCTCTCCGCTATCAGGGGAGGCCTGCAGCGTAAAGTGCCCTTCTACCACCAGCAGAATTGGCGCATTGTTCTTACCGCGCGCTGCCGCATAGGCACGTTCCAGTTCGGCGTTATCCGCCACGGCAAAAGTTTTACCTGTAGCGCAGTCCTCAAATACAGCGGCGTCGGCCATGTATTGGTACTTACCTTTCATCGGCATTGGCGTTGACGGCAGCTTCGCATCCACCGCTTTCAGCGTGTAGTTGAACTGCGATTCAATCGAGTTGCCTTCGCGGTCCAGCATCACCAGGCTGTCGCCCTTTGGATGGAAGTACTGCTTCTCGCCTTCGCTGTCGGTCAGGACCAGCTTATCGGCGGTACGCGCCCATTTACCGTAGCTGGCAAACGAGGCTCCCTTCCCCTGATAAGTCTGGTTCATCACCCAGGTGCCGTCCTTTTCGAGGAACAGCGAGGTTTCAATCCCTTCACAGTCTGCGCAAGGTACTACGCCGCGATAGCTCTGCTGCATCGGTTTCAGTTCCGCCGCCTGAGCAGGGATCAGGGTTTGCGTTTCCGTACGATTATTACAGCCAAATAGCGTGAACAGGCTTAGCGCTGCCAGCGCCGCCAGAAGACTCTTCTTCATGCTTTATTCCTTATGCCATTGTCCCAACTTCGCCGCTACTCCGGATGGCGGCGAACTTTGCCGCGCAGTGCTTTGGTCGTCGACTTCTGCGCCTTAGAGGTCAGACGTCGCTCTTTAGAAGCTCGCGTCGGCTTTGTCGCGCGACGGCTCTTCTGCACTACGGTGAGTTCTTGTATCAGTGAAACCAGGCGAGCCACCGCCGCTTCACGGTTCATCTCCTGGCTTCGATATTCCTGGGCTTTGATCACCACGACGCCTTCAGGCGTGATCAAATGGTGACTTACTGCCAGCAGACGTATCTTATACGACTCGGGCAGGCTAGAGGCAGGGATATCAAAGCGCAAATGAATAGCCGTTGAGGTTTTATTCACATGCTGCCCGCCTGCACCCTGGGCGCGAATCGCGGTAATCGTGACTTCATTGTCCGGGATAGAAACCGTTCGCGACACTGAAATCATTGCTGCAGCCAGGCCGTAAAGTGGATTTCCAGATTATTCTCGCTATCAGACAGCCAAATCGCGCCGTCCTGGATAGTCGCCTGCAGGTTCATGGTGCGCGTGCCAAATTCGCTTAGCTTCGCCAGCTGTACGTCATCCAGATACCAGATAGACAGGTTTTTAAACTGGCTCAGGCGGTTCTGGTTCTGCTGCCACCAAATTTCCGCCGCCCGACTATTATAGGTAAACAACGCTACCTCGGCCGACTGGCTGCAGGCTTTTTTCACCCGTCGCTCTTCCGGCAGCCCAAGTTCTACCCACAGATCAATGCCGAGGTGATCGTTTTTACGCCAGATTTCCGGCTCGTCTTCCGCACTAAGGCCGCGGGTAAACTCCAGACGCTCATCCGCATATTTAATCCACGCCAGCAGGCGCAACATCATGCGTTCCTGCGTTTCCGAAGGGTGGCGCGCCAGCGTCAGGCTGCTGTCCAGAAACCGATTACGATCGAGATCGGCCACATTTACCGTCGCCTTATAAATTGTCGCTTTTAACGCCATCACACTTCTCCATACACAATTGCGCGCTATTGTAGCGAAATAACATACTCGCGGCTCGAAGTATGACGGGTATATTTGCGTGGCTGATATCGGTTACATTGCTGTGGTATAGTCACCTTGCTAAACAGAGTTTATCTTCGTAGGCTTAGACTTGACCCCACGAATAGGTCTGAAGTCGGGACTCTGAGAGGAGGGTATGTGGAAAAGTATTGTGAATTGGTTCGGCAACGCTACGCGGAAATTGCCAGCGGTGATTTAGGCTACATTCCTGATGCCTTAGGATGCGTATTGAAGGCTCTGAACGAAGTCGCCTCCAGCGAGGCCGTCTCGGAGTCGGTCAGGGAACAGGCGGCTTATGCTGCCGCGAACTTACTGGTGAGCGATTATGTCAATGAATGATGCGTATCAACCCATCAACTGTGATGATTATGACAATCTCGAGCTCGCCTGCCAGCATCACTTGTTACTGACGCTGGAGTTAAAAGACGGGGAGAGTTTCAAGGCCAAAGCGAGCGACCTGGTTTCTCGTAAAAACGTCGAATACCTGATTGTCGATGATGCAGGCGCTACGCGAGAGTTACGCCTCGATAAAATTAACAGCTTCAGCCACCCCGAAATTGGCACTATCGTGGTCAGCGTCGAATAACTGTTGTCACCGCATATAACGCAAAACGGGCAGCCAGGTTGGTTGCCCGTTTTGTTTACGGCTTCATTGAGGCGTAGTACGCCGCCAAATTGCTGATATCTTCGTTCGAAAGCCCGCTGACGTAAGCCTTCATGATTTCTGCCTGCCCACCGCTACGTTCCCCTTTTTTGTAAGCCTGAAGCGAGTGTTCCAGATAGGCTTCGCTCTGCCCACCGATGTTTGGATAGAGCGGGGCAGACGCTTTCCCACTCATGCCATGGCAGGCGACACAGGTCATGGCCTTTGCTTCCCCGGCTTGTGCATCTCCTTTAGCGAGAGCGGGTAAACTGCAGGCTATGAGCCCAAGCAGCAGTACAATTTTTTTCATTGCTCAACTCCCTTTTGCCAGTCTATATGCCAGCATGAATGTTCCGTGGCCTGCCCCTCGCGGGTGACAAAAATGCCTGGCGCAGCAATAAGCTGTTCGCCATAAAACAGCAGCGGCGTGGTATCTCGCTCCCACGGAGGAATACGCAGTTCCTGCCAGATTTTTTTCAGCGTCCGCCCTTTATCCCGGCCGACGATATGCAGCATACCTGGCGCTTTAAAGCGCAGGCTGACGGTTTCTCCCTCTGCTGGTGCACGTACCGCCATTCCCTTACCGCTGAGAGAAACCATTCCCAGCCCTGGAAGATGCAGCGGGCGATAAGGCGCAGGCCATAAATAGCTTTTATCCCGATCGACGTTGAGCCGCGGCACCCAATACAGCTCCCCCTGAAAACGCCTGATTTCATGCTCCCCCAGGCGAAGGCGAGGATTGGCATCTTCCCGGCTTAAGGCAACTTCCTGCCATAAACGCTGCAGAGAAGCTCTGGACGGCATCGCGGCACGATGAAACGCCAGCCAGCGTCGCACCAGAGCAAATCGTCTGGCCTCGCTCATCGTCAACATCGGTTCAAGGCGCAGCGCACCCTGCTCTGACATTAACGTATCCAGTTGTTCCGCCAACAACTCGTCAAGGAGCTGCTCCTGCTCGCCGCACAGCTCAGCGCTGCGGGCAACGCTACGGGAAAAGTGTGGCCATCGCTGCTGCAAAAGGGGAACAACCCTCAGGCGCAGGAAATTTCGGTCGTATTTATCATCCTGGTTGCTTTCGTCTTCAATCCAGCTGAGCCGGTAAGCGTGAGCCCACTCTTCGAGCTGTGAGCGAGATGTTGTCAGCAAAGGACGCAATAATGAGGTATCGCCAAAGGGCAAGATAGCGGGCATCGACGCCAGTCCGGCCGGGCCGCTTCCACGCTTGAGCGCCAGCAGGAAGGTCTCGCACTGATCGTCCAGATGCTGCGCCGTGAGCAAAACTTCTCCGGCGAGGAGCGAATCCGATAACGCCTGATAGCGAGCCGCTCTCGCCTCCCCTTCAATCCCCTGCCCACCGGCAGGAAGCTGCACATGAGCCACATCAAAAGGCACACGCCATGCCGCACAAAGCGCCCGGCAATGTTCTACCCAGCTATCTGCCCTTGGGCTTAGTCCGTGGTGGATATGCATCGCTCTGATATTAAGTTCAGGCTGAACAGTATCGCGCAGGGTCACCAGCTGATGCAGCATAACGGTCGAGTCCAGCCCGCCGCTGAACGCCACCAGCAGCTGGCGATGAGGATGCAGGAAGGACTGAAGTTCGCGGATAGTCATAGTTCGTCGTTACGAAGGGTTTGCCCGGCAAATTACCGGGCATTCGCGACGCTGGCAAGGTTTACTGCTGATAAAGTTCCAGCGGCAAACCGTCAGGATCGCTGAAGAAAGTGAAGCTTTTGTTGGTCAGGGGATCGATGCGAATCGGTTCGCATTTTACGCCATGGCTTTCCAGGTGCGTTATCGCCTGCTCGATGTTATCCACGCTGAAGGCCAGATGACGAAGTCCGCAGGCCTCCGGGCGGCTCGGGCGCGCTGGCGGGAACGGGAAAGAGAACAGCTCAATCACATACTGGCCGTTCAACGCCAGATCGCCTTTCCAGGAATCTCGCTCTTTGCGGTAAACTTCCGACTCAAGCGTGAACTCCAGTACATCGCAATAGAATTGCTTACTGCGTTCGTAGTCCGACGCGATAATCGCGACGTGATGAATTTGCTTTAAACCCAGCATAAAATCTCCTTAGTCACTGCAGGGAAGGTAATCATCGCTTCCCTGCAAAGCAAGCTCTCAGGCCTCTTTTAGGACTCGTACTCTGTAGATCCCATCCTCACCAAGTTTTGTACCATGAATATCGGTTTCGAAGCCGGGATAGTGCTCTCCAACCGAGCAAAGCATCAGCAGGAAGTCGAGCACCGCGCGGCTCTCTTTGGTGATAACCTCTCCCGGCATTACCACCGGAACGCCCGGCGGATAAGGCAGGATCATGTTGGCTGATACTCTCCCCAAAAGCTCTTCAATCTCCACCGTTTCTACGTTGCCTTTGACCTGCTGCTGATAGGCTTCGTGCGGCGTCATGCGCATTTCCGGCAGGACGTCAAAAGCGCGCAGCATCAGATCCGGCAGGTTATGCTGCTTGATGAGCTTGTGGATCCCCTGCGCCAGCGTCTGAATACGCATATTGCGATAAAAGTCAGGATCTTCCGCGTACAGATCCGGCAGCATATTCTTCACCCGCAGATTAAGATCGTAAGAGCGCTTAAACTCCGTCAACCCACGCAGCAGGCTTAGCGCTTTTGTCTTATCAATGCCGATGCTGAACAGGAACAGCAGGTTATACGGACCGGTTTTCTCTACCACGACGCCGCGCTCATCGAGAAACTTGGCCACCAGCGCCGCCGGGATCCCCTCTTCCGCCATCTCCCCCAGCTCGCTCATGCCCGGTGTCAGGATGGTCACTTTGATCGGATCGAGATACATATGATCCGCATCGGCATCCCGGAAGCCGTGCCAGTCTTCTTCGCCTGGCGCAATAGGCCAGCATTCTGCCTCGTCAACATGATCGGGCTGCCAGATGTCGAAGAACCAGTCTTCTGATTCTTCACGCAGGCGCTGCACTTCCCGGCGGAAATGCAAAGCTCGCTCTACGGAACGGTTGATCAGCCTTTTACCGGGATTGCCGCGCATCATCGCCGCCGCGGTTTCAATGGAGGCCACCAGCGGGTAGCTCGGGGAAGTTGTGGTATGCATCATGTAGGCTTCGTTAAAGGTATCTTCATCGTAGTCACCTTTAATATGAATCAGCGAAGCCTGTGAGAAAGCCGCCAGCAGCTTATGGGTCGACTGGGTTTCATAGATAACCTTGCCCGGAACCCTGTCGCCACTCATGCCGCTTTTCCCCTGATAAATCGGGTGGAAATTGGTATAGGGCACCCACGCTGAATCAAAATGAATCGACGGCACATCCAGCGTTGTTTTGATGAAGTCGGTGTTATACAACAGCCCGTCGTAGGTCGAGTTGGTGATAACCGCGTGTACCGGCCACTGTGCATTCGGGGTTTCAGCGACCTTATTCTCGATATTTTCTCGAGTGAACTCGCGCTGTGGGATCCCCCCCAGAATACCCAGCGCGTTACGCGTAGGCTTCAGCCAGATCGGCACCAGGTTAGTCATCATCAGCAAATGGGTCAGTGACTTATGGCAGTTACGATCGACCAGTATTGTGCTGCCCGACGGCGCGGCGTACATACCAACAATTTTGTTGGATGTCGAAGTGCCGTTGGTCACCATATAGCTTTGCTCGGCGCCAAAAGTGCGGGCGATATACTCTTCTGCCTCCAGGTGAGGGCCGGTATGGTCAAGCAGTGAGCCCAGCTCCGTCACCGAAATAGAGACGTCGGCCTTCAGCGTGTTACCGCCGAAGAAGTCGTAAAACAGACAGCCGACCGGGCTTTTTTGGTAGGCGGTACCGGCCATATGCCCTGGCGTACAGAAGGTATATTTCCCCTCTTTCACATAGGTGAACAGCGCTTTGGTCAGCGGCGGCGTAATCGTATCCAGGTACTCATCGGTGTACTGGCGAATACGCAGGGCGATGTCGTCGGCCGCGCTAAGCGCGTACTCGAAGAACCACAGCGCCATGCGCATTTCATTCACGCTAACATCCAGAGAAGAGTGGGTATTGATGAATGCGTACAGCGGCAGATCTTCATTTAGCAGGTTGATTTCGCTGCACAAGTCGAGGCTGTATTCGTCCCAGTCAAAAACAACGCCACAAATGCGCGGGTTGTGCTCGATCAGCTTAAGCAAGTCGGTACTGTTGGTCGGGTAGATGAGCTGAAAGCCGTGCAGTTCCAGCGCGCGATGAAGTTCCTTGATGGGCTCGTCTTTGTAGAAAACGCCGTGCGGCCCCATGATCGCAATGGTATTCAATGTTCACCTCCTGGAAAAAGACTGTGCTAAGCATAGCGTAATGGGATTTTCCATGAAGCTATAAATGCAAAAAGGGCCGGAAAATCCGACCCTTATCGTTATTCAACACCCTAAAATCAGGCGTAGCCGTAGCTCATCAGACGCTGGTAGCGACGGTTTAACAGCTCGTCTTTATTCAGCACATCGAGATCGGCCAGATCGGCCAGCAGCTGTGCACGCAGGGAAGCAGCCATCACTTCCGGGTTGCGGTGCGCGCCGCCCAGCGGCTCGGGGATCACGGTATCAATAAGCTTCAGCTCTTTCAGACGCGGAGCAACAATGCCCATTGCTTCTGCGGCCAGCGGAGCTTTATCGGCGCTTTTCCACAGAATGGACGCGCAGCCTTCTGGAGAGATAACGGAATAGGTGCTGTACTGCAGCATATTCACTTTGTCGCCCACGCCAATCGCCAGCGCGCCGCCGGAGCCACCTTCACCGATAACGGTACAGATGACCGGCACCTTCAGGCGGGACATTTCACGCAGGTTACGGGCAATCGCTTCAGACTGACCACGCTCTTCGGCGCCAACGCCCGGATAAGCTCCCGGCGTGTCGATGAAGGTGATGATCGGCATGTTAAAGCGTTCAGCCATTTCCATCAGGCGCAGCGCTTTGCGGTAGCCTTCCGGGGCCGGCATCCCGAAGTTACGACGGATTTTCTCTTTGGTTTCACGCCCTTTCTGATGACCAATGATCATCACCGGACGGCCTTCCAGACGAGCGATACCCCCGACAATGGCTTTATCGTCGGCATAGGCACGGTCACCCGCCAGTTCGTCAAACTCATCAAAAGCCAGACGAACGTAATCCAGGGTGTACGGACGCTGCGGATGGCGCGCCAGCTGCGCTATCTGCCATGCGCCTAAATCAGCGAAGATCTTGCGGGTCAGCTCAACGCTTTTCTCGCGCAGACGCTGCACTTCTTCGTCCAGATTAATATCCAGTTTTTCATCCTGGCGGCTAACGGCCGTCAGGGAATCGATTTTCGCTTCCAGCTCTGCAATCGGCTGTTCGAAATCAAGGAAATTCAGACTCATAATATTCCTGTTTTAGTCAAACTCCAGTTCCACCTGCTCCGAACCAATCAGCGTTCGCAAATCGTTAAGTAAACGATCGCTAGGGGAAACACGCCATGTCGCACCGAAGCGCAACCGGGCTCGTGCATCCACCCTCTGATAGTAGAGATGTACTGGAATTGTCCCCGAACGATGGGGTTCCAGAGACTGACGGAGACGGTTTAAAAGCTGGTCATCAATTTGCCTGTCCGTCAGCGAGATAGCAAGCCCACGCGCGTACTTTTCACGGGCTTCGTCGATGTCCATCAGCTCGCGGGCCGTCATTTTAAGCCCTCCGCTGAAGTCATCAAAGCTGACCTGTCCGCTGACGATCAGGATACGGTCTTTTTCCAGCAGATGCTGGTATTTTTCTAGTGCATCTGTGAATAACATCACTTCCAGACGACCAGAGCGGTCATCCAGCGTACAGATGCCGATGCGATTACCTCGCTTGGTGACCATCACCCGCGAAGCAATCACCAGACCCGCAGCCGTGGTCATTTTACCACGTTCTGTCGGGTGCATCTCTTTCAGGCGCATGCCACCGACATAGCGCTCAATTTCTTTCAGGTACTGGTTAATCGGGTGGCCGGTAAGATACAGCCCAAGCGTTTCACGCTCCCCTTCCAGCACCACATGATCCGGCCATGGGGTCACGCTGGCGTAGGATTTTTCGACCTGCTCTGGCTCTTCTGCCAGTACGCCGAACATATCCGCCTGGCCGATGGCTTCCGCTTTCGCGTGCTGGTCGGCCGCTTTCAGCGCATCACCTAAAGCGTTCATCAGTGCGGCACGGTGCGGCCCAAGCCGGTCGAATGCCCCGGACATAATGAGTTTTTCCAGCACCCTGCGATTCAGCTTTTTGATATCGGAGCGAGCACATAAATCAAAGAGATCGAGGAAGTGCCCGCCCTGATTTCGCGCCTCGATAATGGCTTCAATAGGGCCTTCGCCCACGCCTTTGATCGCGCCGATACCGTAAACAATTTCCCCGTCATCGTTAACGTGGAAATGATAAAGACCAGAGTTAATGTCCGGCGACAGAACTTTCAGCCCCATGCGCCAGCACTCATCCACCAGGCCAACCACTTTCTCGGTATTATCCATATCGGCGGTCATTACGGCCGCCATAAATTCTGCCGGATAGTGCGCCTTCAGCCACAGCGTCTGGTAAGAAACCAAAGCATAGGCGGCGGAGTGAGATTTGTTAAAGCCGTACCCGGCAAATTTCTCCACCAGGTCAAAGATTTTCATCGACAGCTCGCCGTCGACGCCGTTATTTATCGCGCCCTCTTCAAAGGTGCCGCGCTGCTTGGCCATTTCTTCCGGTTTCTTTTTACCCATCGCACGGCGCAGCATGTCCGCGCCGCCAAGGGTATAACCAGAAAGTACCTGGGCAATCTGCATAACCTGTTCCTGATACAGGATGATGCCGTAGGTTGGCTCCAGTACCGGTTTCAGGCTTTCGTGCTGCCATTCCACGTCCGGATAAGAAATCGCTTCGCGCCCGTGCTTACGGTCGATGAAGTTATCTACCATCCCTGACTGCAGCGGGCCCGGGCGGAACAGGGCCACGAGGGCAATCATATCTTCGAAGCAGTCAGGCTGCAGACGCTTAATCAGGTCCTTCATGCCGCGCGATTCAAGCTGGAAGACCGCAGTGGTTTCCGAGCGCTGCAGCATGTCGAAGCTTTTCTTGTCCTCGAGCGGGATGGCGGCGATATCAATCGGCTCCAGCCCCTGTTTTGCCCGACGCGGGTTGATCATTTTCAGCGCCCAGTCGATGATCGTCAGCGTACGCAGCCCCAGGAAGTCAAACTTCACCAGGCCGGCATATTCAACGTCGTTTTTATCAAACTGGGTAACAGGGTGCTGCCCCTGATCGTCACAATAAAGCGGCGCAAAATCAGTAATTTTGGTCGGCGCAATAACCACGCCACCGGCGTGCTTCCCGGCATTGCGCGTAACGCCTTCCAGCTTGCGCGCCATGTCGATCAGCGCTTTAACCTCTTCGTCAGCTTCGTAGATCTCCGGCAGTTGAGGCTCGGCCTCGAAGGCTTTCGCCAGCGTCATACCGGGATCGGGAGGAACCAGCTTGGAGATACGATCGACAAAGCCGTATGGGTGGCCGAGCACGCGGCCTACGTCACGAATAACCGCTTTCGCCGCCATCGTACCGAAGGTAATGATCTGCGAAACGGCTTCACGGCCATACATTTCCGATACGTGGTCGATAACCTGGTCACGTTTTTCCATGCAGAAATCGACGTCGAAGTCCGGCATCGAAACACGTTCCGGGTTAAGGAAACGTTCGAACAGCAGGTCAAATTCAAGCGGATCGAGATCGGTGATTTTCAGCGCATAGGCCACCAGCGACCCCGCACCGGAACCACGCCCCGGTCCCACAGGCACGCCGTTATCCTTGGACCACTGGATAAATTCCATCACGATCAGGAAGTAGCCGGGGAACCCCATCTGGTTAATAACCTGCAGCTCGATATCCAAACGCTCGTCGTATTCAGGGCGTTTTTGGGCTCGCTCGTCAGGATCCGGGAACAGGAACTCAAGACGCTCCTCCAGCCCTTCTTTGGATTTCATGACCAGGAAATCTTCGGTGGTCATTTCACCGGTAGGGAACTGCGGCAGGAAGTATTCGCCAAGGCGCACGGTAACGTTGCAGCGTTTTGCGATTTCGACGCTGTTTTCCAGCGCTTCCGGAATATCCGAGAACAGCTCGCACATCTCTTCTTCGCTACGCATATATTGCTGAGCGGAGTAATTGCGCGGGCGCTTAGGATCGTCCAGCGTGAAGCCGTCGTGGATAGCTACGCGGATTTCATGCGCGTCAAAGTCGCCAGCGTCGATAAAACGGACGTCATTGGTTGCCACCACCGGCAGGCCGCGTTCGTCAGCCAGCGCTACGGCGGCGTGGAGATAGTTCTCTTCGTCCACTCGACCGGTACGAATCAATTCCAGATAGAAGCGATCGGCAAAATGCTGCTGCCAGAATTCCAGGCACTGATCGACCAGCGGCTGATTCCCACGAAGCAGGCTTTTACCAATATCTCCCATGCGCCCGCCGGACAGCAGGATCAGACCTTCATTTAGCTCAACCAGCCATTCACGGTCAATTATTGGGCCCGCGGCGCCGTAGCCACGCTGATAGGCACGAGAAATCAGTAAGGTAAGATTTTGGTAACCTTCGTTGTTCGCGGCCAGCACCGTCAAATGACTCAGTTCGTCACCCAACAGCTCGTTAGCCACGTTGAAGTCTGCGCCGATGATAGGCTTAATGCCGGCACCATGGCCGGAACCGTAGAATTTCACCAGCCCGCAAAGGTTGGTGAAATCGGTGATAGCGAGAGCAGGCATGCCCAGCGCCGCGGCTTTTTTTACCAGCGGCCCGGTTTTAGCCAGCCCATCAATCATGGAATAGTCGCTGTGCACCCGAAGGTGAATGAAACGTGGTTCAGCCATCTCTCACCAATTACTCTGTATCAGCTACTCGCGCTCAGGACACCAGCCCAAGCACGCGTTTGACGGGACCGAAGCTGCGGCGATGATGCTCGGTGGCGCCATGCTCGGCCAGCTTTTCGAGATGAAAAGCGGTTGGATAGCCCTTGTGTTGGGCAAAACCGTATTGCGGGAAGCTAAGATCCAGCTCGGCCATTTCACGATCGCGCGTGACCTTGGCAAGTATTGACGCCGCGCTGATTTCTGCAACCCGGCTGTCGCCTTTTACCACCGCCAGCGACGGCACAGGCAGCGCAGGGCAACGGTTTCCATCGATCAGCACGTATTCCGGCACCACGCTCAAGCCTGCGACAGCACGCTGCATTGCCAGCATGGTGGCATGCAGGATATTGATTTTATCGATCTCTTCCGGCTCGGCGCGGCCCAGACTCCAGCTCAGCGCTTTCTCAATTATCTCGTCATACAGCGCCAGGCGACGCTTCTCTGATAGTTTTTTTGAATCTGCCAGGCCCACGATCGGCCTTGCCGGATCGAGGATCACCGCAGCGGTAACGACTGCGCCAACCAAAGGCCCGCGGCCCACTTCATCAACGCCTGCAACGAGATGCGTATGCGGGTAAACGAATTCGATCATTGAGCCAGCTCCAGCACGGCGTCCGCCGCCTGTTGGTCCGCGTTGCAACGGATCTGCTGATGCAACGCCCGGAAGGTATCGTGCATTTGATGACTGACCGCGCCGTCTTCCAGCAGTGGCTCCAGCGCACAGGCAAGCCCGATAGGCTCACACTCGTTTTGCAGCAGTTCTTTAACCAGCTCACGCCCTGCCAGCAGATTAGGCAGGGAAACATAGTCAGTTTTCACCAGGCGCTTCGCCAGCCAGAAGGTAAACGGCTTCATGCGATAGCCTACGACCATCGGGCATTTCGCCAGCATACATTCAAGCGCTGCCGTACCGGAGGCCAGAAGCGCTGCGTCACTGGCAATCATCGCTTCACGTGCTTTTCCATCAAGCAGATGGACGTGTAGCTCTGGGGCAATCTCGGCCTTAATTTTTTCAAACTGCTCGCGACGTTTTGCATTCACCAGCGGCACGACAACTTCCAGCGCAGGCCAGCGCTTACGCAGTAATTGAGCGGTTCTCAGGAAGTCCGCGCTGAGCATTTCGACCTCAGCGCCGCGGCTGCCGGGCAGCAGCGCCAGGCATTTTGCATCAGGCGCAATACCTAACGTTGCGCGAGCGGCATTTTTATCCGGATCCAGCGGCATGGCATCTGCCATGGTGTGCCCGATGAAGCGACACGGGACGTTAAACCGGTCGTAAAACGCTTTTTCGAAAGGCAGAAAAGCCAGCACCAGATCGGTCGATCTGCCAATTTTGAAAACGCGTTTTTGTCGCCATGCCCAAACGGACGGGCTGACGTAGTGGATCGTGCGGATCCCCTGCTTCTTGAGGTTGCCTTCGAGGGTAATGTTGAAATCCGGCGCATCGATGCCGACGAACACGTCCGGCTGCAGCTCGGTGAAGCGCTTCGTGAGGTCACTGCGGATGTGAAGCAGGCGGCGTAAACGGCCCAGCACTTCAACAATGCCCATGACCGCAAGCTCTTCCATCTCATACCAGGTTTCACAACCTTCGGCCTGCATGAGCGGCCCGGCTACGCCAACAAAGCGAGCATCAGGCACCCGGGCTTTAAGTTCGCGGATGAGACCGGCACCAAGAATATCGCCGGAAGTTTCTCCGGCGACCAGGGCAATCGTGAGGGGACGACCAGGCTTCATTTAGCGAATCAAACCACGCGTGGAGCGCGCAAAGAATTCAACAAATGCGTTCACTTCCGGATGCTGAGCTGCAATTTCAGCAATTTCCGGCTTCGCCTCTTCAAGCGTTTTGCCGCTGCGATAGAGGATCTTGTAGGCGTTACGAATAGCGTGCAGCGCCTCTTTGCTGAAACCGCGACGCTTCAGGCCTTCGATGTTCACGCCAAACGGTGTCGCATGGTTGCCCTGCGCGATAACGTAAGGTGGAACGTCCTGCGCGACGCCGGAACAGCCGCCAACCATAACGTGAGCACCGATGATGCAGAACTGATGCACCGCGGTCATCCCACCGATGATGGCGTGATCCCCAATTTGTACGTGACCTGCGAGCGTTGCGTTGTTCGCGAGGATAACGCGATCGCCAACCCGACAATCATGCGCAATATGCGCATTGATCATCAGCAGGTTATCGCTACCCACCTTCGTCAATCCCTCGTCTTGTACCGTTCCGCGATGGATGGTGACGCTTTCGCGAATGCGGTTGCGATCGCCAATTTCCACACGAGTCGGCTCACCCGCATATTTCAGATCCTGATTAACTTCACCGATAGACGCGAACTGGTAAATCTCGTTATCACGGCCAATTTTAGTATGGCCGTTTACGACAACATGGGATTTCAGTACCGTACCTTCGCCGATTTCAACGTTTGGACCTACGAGACAAAACGGGCCAATGTGGACGTTAGGGCCGATAACGGCACCCTCTTCCACGATAGCGGTTGGATGAATAAAGGCGGACTTATCAATCACGTATTAGGCCTCCCGGCTGCGTGCGCACATCATGGTTGCTTCGCAGACAATTTTTCCGTCAACGGTCGCAACGCCTTTGAAACGCGTCAGACCACGACGAGTTTTCTCAAAGGTGACTTCCATAACCATCTGATCGCCTGGCACGACCGGGCGCTTGAAGCGCGCTTCATCGATACCAGCAAAATAGTACAGTTCACCAGGCTCAAGTTTACCCACGCTTTTAAACGCCAGAATACCGGTAGCCTGCGCCATGGCTTCCAGAATCAGCACGCCTGGGAAAATTGGCTTGCCCGGGAAGTGGCCCTGGAAAAACGGCTCATTTACAGAGACATTTTTTACTGCGCGCAGAAAACGACCTTCTTCAAAATCCAGCACGCGGTCAACCAGCAAGAACGGATAACGGTGCGGCAGAAGCTCTAAAATCTCTTCAATGTGCAGAGTATGAGTGTCAGTTGTCAAAATACTCTTCCTGTCTAAATATTCTAAATGACAATAATAACACGGCCTGCGGCTATCAAAGAAAGCCAGCAGGCCGCAAATCAAAACGCGCGGCTCACGCTCCAACCCTTATGGCCGGAAGCACGGCAGCGCAGGGAGCAGGCGACGATCAGTCTTGTTGATTGACCTTACGTTCGATGGTTTTTAAGCGTTTGCTCATCTCATCGATATTCATCACCAGGGCAGCGGTTTTACGCCACGCTTTATTAGGCTGCAGTGGGATCCCCGAGGAGTAAACCCCTGGTTCGGTGATCGGGCGCATTACCATGCCCATACCGGTCACGGTCACCTTGTCACAGATTTCCATATGGCCGTTGATCACGCTGGCACCACCAATCATGCAATAACGGCCAATTTTCAGGCTGCCTGCCATGATAACGCCACCCGCAACCGCGGTATTGTCGCCAATCACAACGTTATGTGCAATCTGGCACTGGTTATCAATGATAACACCATTGCCGATAATCGTGTCATCCAGTGCACCGCGGTCGATAGTTGTGCAGGCGCCAATCTCAACGCGATCGCCAATAATCACCCGGCCCAGCTGAGGAATCTTCACCCAGTTACCGCGATCGTTGGCATAACCGAAGCCGTCAGAGCCAATCACAGTACTGGACTGAATCAGGCATTGGGCGCCGATTTCGATGTTGTGATAGATGGAGACATTCGCCCACAAACGGCTGCCAGCGCCGATTTTGGTATTTTTGCCTACGAAACAGCCCGCGCCAATAACCACGTTATCGCCAAGCTCAACGCCCGATTCGATAACGGCATTCGCGCCGACGGAAACATTATTACCCAGCTTAGCCGTCGCATCGATCGCCGCGCTGGGTGCGATATCACTTGCAGGCTGAGGCGTGGTATCAAGAATTTGTGCCATACGGGCATAGGTCAGGTAGGGATTCTTCACTACCAGCGCCGCACTTTTGGCGTAAGGGAGGTCGGCTTCGGTCATGACGACGGCAGAAGCCTGGCAGACTGCCAGATGTTCACGATAACGAGGATTAACCATGAACGTGATGTGGCCAGACTGAGCAGTTTGCATAGATGCAACGCCGGTGATGACGAGATCGCCATCACCGTGCAATTCTGCATCCAACTGCTGGGCTAATTCAGCCAGTCGAATTGAAGACATTACTTATTTAACCTGTTTCAGTACGTCTGCAGTGATGTCTTTCACGTCGTTACCTGCGTAAGCAACGGTGTTTGCATCCAGAACAACATCATAACCTTTGTCATCTGCAACTTTCTTCACAGCGGCCTGGATACGAGTAACCAGTTTGCTGCGCTCTTCGTTGGAACGACGGTTGCGATCCTGCTCAAAAGCCTGTGCTTTTTCGGAGAACGACTGACGTTGAGCCATCACGTCTTTTTCCATTTTGCTGCGATCTGAAGCTTTCATGGTTGAACCATCGCGCTGCAGGCGTTGCATTTTGGATTGCAGATCGTTTTCCATCCCCTGCAGTTCGCCGGCACGGCCTTTGAACTCATTTTCCAGGGTTTTAGAAACACCAGTGCTTTGTGCGACCTGTTGGAACAGGTTGCCCATGTTAACTACTGCGATGCTGGAGGCAGCCTGAGCGCCGGCTGAAGCAACCATAGCAATCCCGAGACCTGCGGCAACTAACCACTTTTTCACAATAAACTCCTTACCATCCCATAGGTGTCCGAAGACACTGTTTTTTTGCGAACACCCGCGAACTGACTAAGCGGCTAACGGGTGCAACGCCTCACTGCTGTTGCGTTCCTTCGCGCAGAACAAATTACCAGGTTTTACCAATGTTAAACTGGAACTGTTCTGCCTTGTCTCCCTCATATTTCTTAAACGGCTGGGCATAAGAGAAGACCAGCGGCCCCAGAGGAGACATCCACTGCAATGCCAAACCTGCAGACATACGAATATTACCTGGCGTACTGTAATCAGGTATACCCGCAGCTCTGGTTTCGGCGGTATTTTCCCATTTGGTATCCCAAACGGTACCCGCGTCAACGAACAGGGAAGTTCGAACGGAGTTCGAGTACTTCTCGCTCAGGAACGGCGTCGGGGTAATCAGCTCAAAGCTGGCAACACCCATGGCGTTACCGCCCACCGCATCGTTAGAGTTACACACATTCCCGGTTGTACAGTTACGCTGGTTCGGCCCGAAGTAAGCCGCTTTAGGACCAATGTTGTTCGACTGGAACCCACGCACGGTGCTTGAACCACCGGCATAGAAGTTCTCGTAGAACGGAAGTTCTTTGCCACCCAGACCATCACCGTAACCCCAACGGGTACGGCCCAACATGACCCATGTATGATCGTCGTTGATCGGGAAGTAAGTCGCCGTATCTAACGTCACTTTATAGAACTCGTTATCAGAGCCTGGAACGGTGACTTTACCATTCAGGTTAACGCGAGAACCATCCGTCGGGAAATAACCGCGGTCGAGGTTGTTGTATGTCCAACCATAGTTCAGAGTGAAGTCATCCGCCGAGAAACTGTTGTCACTGGCGTTCATATTCGGGTGCTGACCCACAGAATCCAGGTAACGCCACATTGCTATCTGAGGCTGCATATTCGACAGATCGTTATGCACATAGCCCAGGCCGAGACGCAGCGTGTTGTATTCGTTTACCGGGAAGCCCAGCGTGGTATCTAAACCGTAGCTTTTGTTGGTGTAGTCGGACAGGTCCGCATCATCAGCTTTAAAGTCGTTATAGAAGATACGACCGCCGAGGCTAACGCCATCAACCGTAAAGTACGGATCGGTCGCCGACAGTTCCGCGTAGGTCTGGTAGTCGTTTTTGGTTCCGCTGATACCGACAGAGTAACCCGTACCCAGCCAGTTATCCTGCTGAACGCCAACCTGGAAGCTCACGCCACTTTCAGTACCGTAGCCAACACCGAAGTTGAAGCTACCGGTGTTGCGCTCTTTAACCTTGTAGACGACGTCAACCTGATCCGGGCTGCCCGACACGCGCTGGGTATCCACATCGACGGTCTCGAAGTAGCCCAGACGGTTCAGACGCTCTTTACCGGCATCAACCAGGTTGCTACCCAGCCAGGCCCCTTCCATCTGGCGCATTTCGCGACGCAGAACAGAATCTTTACTGGTGTCGTTACCTTCGAAGCGGATCTTACGCACGTAGTAACGGTTACCGGAGTCGACGTTAACGTGCAGCTTCACGGTTTTGTCAGCGTCATTAATTTCTGGCTGGGTCTGTACGCGCGGATACGCATAGCCATAACGGCCCAGCAGTTTCTTAATGTCGTCTTCCATTTTGGTGACTTTGGTGCCGTTATACAGCTCACCCGGCTTCATTTTGGTCAGGCTTTCAATTTCTGCTGAATGCCCTGCCAGATTGCCTTTCACATCCACGCCGGCAATCTTGTACTGATCGCCTTCAGTGATGTTAATCGTCACGTAAATGCTTTTCTTGTCCGGCGTCAGGCTAACCTGCGTGGAATCAATATTGAAACGCGCATAGCCACGGTCCAGATAGTAGCTACGCAGGGTTTCAAGGTCACCCGCCAGCTTCTGTTTCTGGTATTTACGGTCACCCACAACGTTCCACCACGGCACTTCATCACGCAGCTGGAAGCGAGAGATCAGTTCATCCGTGGTAAACGCATGGTTGCCCACGATGTTGATCTGCTGGATTTTCGCAGAGACGCCTTCCTGGAATACAAGCTTGAGGTCAACGCGGTTACGCGGCAGCGGCGTGACGACAGCTTTAACGCTGGCGCTGTATTTACCGACGCTGTAGTAGAAATCTTCCAGCCCTTTCTCGATGTCGCCCAGGGTCGTACGATCGAGGGATTCACCCACACGCACGCCGGAGGCTTCGAGGTTCTGCTTGAGCATGTCATCTTTCACCGACTTGTTGCCGGAGAAGGTGATGCTGGCAATTGTCGGGCGCTCTTTGACCTGCACCAGCAGCGAGTTGCCATCACGCAGAACCCGCACATCTTCAAAGTTGCCGGTGGCAAACAGTGAGCGGATTGTATTACTGATATCCTCGTCAGAGACAGTGTCGCCTACGCGCACTGGCATACTGAGGAGGGCCGCACCGACGGCGACTCGCTGCAGGCCTTCGAAATGAATGTCTTTCACCACGAACCCGTCTGCACCGTATACGGTGGCGCTGCTAAACAGCAGCGACGCTATGAGGAGCTTTTTCATCGCCATCGTTGTTATGCGTTCTTCCTAACCTAATTCTCTCTATAAACGAGAGAAATCATTGAAAAGTGCAAGCCCCATTAATAGCACCAGCAAGATAGAGCCAATGCGATAACTGAAGTCCTGAACTCGCTCGGAAACCGGTGTGCCTTTCAGTTTCTCAACCGCCAAAAAGAGCAGGTGCCCGCCGTCAAGGACGGGGAGTGGAAACAGATTAATAATCCCTAAGTTGACGCTGATAAGCGCCAGGAACATCAGGAAGTAAATTAAACCGTATTCCGCCGACATACCTGCACCTTGAGCTATGGAGATTGGCCCACTGAGGTTGTTCAGTTTTACATCACCGGTTATTAATTTCCCCAGCATGTTGACCGTCAGCTTCATCAGTTGCCAGGTTTTATCCGTGGCTTCTGCTACAGCGGTGAACGGCCCATACTGACGCACTGTTTTGTACTCATCAGGCAGCGGGATAATTTTAGGTATCACCCCTGCAAACCCTTCAGCCTTCGCTTTACCCGGTTTTGTATCCGGTATCAGCGTCAAAGACAAGGGGCTACCCTGTCTTTCAATCTCTACAGCCAGCGCCTGCCCTGGATTATCACGAACCAGGTTAACAAACGTGCTCCACTGAAGAAGCGGCTGACCGTTGACTTTAACGATCCTGTCCCCGGCTTGCAAACCGGCCTTACTTGCCGCTGACTGAGGCTGGACTTCATCCAGTACGTTTTCAATCTGCGGACCACGAGGCCTGAAGCCAAGTGATGTTACCGGATCCTGCTTATCAGGCTCAAACTGCCAGTGGCTCAAATCGAGAGTCACATCCCGAGTTTGGTTCGTCCCAAACGGCGCATAAGAGACTCGGGCGCTCGCGTCGCCAATCTTACCGATTAAAGCTAAACGAACAGCATCCCAATCAGGCGTTTCGATGCCATCTATCGCTTTTAGTTCCATCCCGGCGCTAATTTGTGCTTCGGCAGCGATAGAGTTGGGGGTTATTTCACCGATCACCGGGCGCAGGCTAGGGATGCCAATGATAAACACTAGCCAGTAGGCAAAGATAGCGAAGATGAAGTTAGCGACAGGCCCGGCGGCAATGATAGCCGCCCTCTGTGAAACCGTTTTGTTGTTGAACGCCGCATGGCGCATTTCCGGTAACACCGGTTCAACGCGCTCATCCAGCATTTTGACGTAGCCGCCCAGCGGGATTAGCGCAATAACAAACTCGGTTCCCTGGCGGTCGGTACGACGCCATAGCGCCTTACCAAACCCGATGGAGAAGCGTTCCACACGAACGCCACAGCGGCGAGCAACCCAAAAATGGCCAAACTCATGCACGGTAATTAAAACACCCAGTGCAACGATAAACGCAGCCAAATTCCAGAGTATGCTCAGCATAAAACCTTCCGTTAAATCGTCCTGAATACCAGAAGCAGCAGACACGCAAACACCGGCACCGCCGCTGTCAGACTGTCAATGCGGTCAAGAATACCACCATGTCCTGGGATAAGGTGACCACTATCTTTAATACCGGCCTCGCGCTTGAACATACTCTCGGTTAAATCACCCAGCACGGACGCCAGCGCGGCGACAATGGAACAGGTTAGCAGAACAACAGGCGCAACGTTTAAATCAGCCCACATGCCGAACAGCAAAGAGATAACGGCAGACGTCGCAAGACCGCCGATAAACCCCTGCCAGGTCTTGCCTGGGGAAACCTTTGGCGCAAGCTTATGCTTACCAAACATTTTCCCAAAGACATAAGCGCCTGAATCTGCGCCCCACACCAGCACCATCACGTACAACAGCCAGATTGAACCGCTGTAGTGGTTAATATCATAATGCCAGCTACGCAGCGCGACCATGCCCCAGAAGAACGGAATAATGGTTAGCAGGCCAAAGACCAGGCGGATCGGCTTAGAATTGCGCCACAGCGCCGCAGAGGCCGGGTAAAACAGAACCAGCAACAGCGCCGCTACCCACCAGACCAGCGAAGCCCAAAGCGAGATTTCAATTACCGGTAAATGCACCGAATGCCGGTACTCTGGCAGCGAAATCAGCATGACCGCAAGCAGCAGCCCACAAAGAACGGCCAGCCAGACGCGCTGTGAACGCGCAACGAAACCAGCAAGTTGACCCCATTCCCATGCAGCCAGCATACAAATGACCAGCGTAGCAATCGCAAAGCCTACTGGCGGAAGCCAAAACAGCGCCGCGATTACAATGGGAATCATAATAAACGCGGAAATCAGGCGATACTTCAGCAAAAGTGACCCCCAACAGGCTTATTCACCACCAGGTGCTGTGCCACCAAAACGACGCTCTCGGGTTGCAAAAGCATTTAGCGCACCTTCAAAGTCTTGTTCATCGAAATCAGGCCAAAGAACATCGGTAAAATAAAGTTCCGCATAGGCAATTTGCCAGATGAGGAAATTACTGATGCGATGCTCTCCCCCTGTCCTAATTACTAAATCTACGGGAGCCAGTTCATGCATGCAGATCTGCTGACCGAGCAGTTCTTCATCTATCTGATCCGGGCGCAATGAGCCTTCCTGCACCTGCGACGCAAGCTGTCGCACTCCCTGAATGATATCCCAACGCCCGCCATAATTCGCGGCGATATTGAGCGTCAGCCCAGTATTCTCACTGGTTAATGCTTCAGCTTTTTTGATTCGTTCTTGCAGGCGGAGGTTGAATCGGCTGGTATCGCCGATTACCCGTAAGCGGACATTATGGCGGTGAAGGCTTTTAACCTCACTGTCTAATGCCCAGACGAACAGCTCCATCAATGCGGTCACTTCCTGAGCCGGGCGGTTCCAGTTCTCGCTGCTAAAAGCGTAAAGCGTCAGCGCATCAATGCCGTTATTTGCTGCAAAAGTAACGGCCCGGCGTACCGATTTTGCGCCAGCTTTATGACCGAAAACCCTCATTTTCCCCTGACGCTTAGCCCACCGGCCGTTACCATCCATGATGATGGCAACATGGCGTGCGCCCTGCGTGATTAAGGATTCGCTTAATTGTTGATTAGCAGACAACATAACGCGTAATGATTCCCTGAAAAAAATTAAGCGGTACTCAGGAATACTGAAGCCTGGTGCACAAAAAAGCCGTGTTGTGACACGGCTTTCCACCTAACGCTCAGTCACATCTGGCGATTAAGTGGCGCAGACTATATCACTGAAGCACAAAGCGAACAAATGGCGGCACTTCAGCCGGCTGAATTATCACCGGCTTGCGAGGTTCATCACTTGTTTTTTGGCGATTTCACGAGCAATTGCATCCACACGCAGCACTTCTTCCACGCTTTGCGGTTCGCTTAAGTTCATTGCCTCAAGCACGCTGCGGTTTAACACCGCGATGTCGGTAAACCGCACCTGCTGATTCAGGAAAGCCTCAACGACCACTTCATTTGCCGCATTAAGCGCGGTAGTCGCCGCCTGCCCTTGCGCACTCGCATCAATAGCGAGCTTCAGGCATGGATAACGTTCGAAATCAGGCTCCATAAAGGTCAGCGAGCCTGTTTTACAGAAATCGAGCGGTGCGACGCCGGATTCAACGCGTGCAGGGTAAGCCATAGCATGCGCGATAGGCGTGCGCATATCAGGCGCTCCCAGCTGAGCAAGTACGCTGCCGTCACGGTAGCGAACCATTGAGTGAATGACCGACTGAGGATGAATCAGCACTTCCATCTGTGCTGCAGATGCGTTGAATAACCAACGCGCTTCAATGTATTCGAGACCTTTATTCATCATGGTGGCGGAGTCGACGGAAATTTTACGCCCCATCGACCAGTTCGGGTGGCTGCATGCCTGATCGGGCGTCATTGCCGCTAAATCCGCATAAGCCGTTTCCCGGAACGGGCCACCCGATCCGGTGAGGATAATTGACGATACGCCATTATCCTCAAGGCTAGCGTATCCCAGGTTCCGCTGAATTGTTTCCGGCAAACTCTGAAAAATCGCGTTGTGTTCGCTGTCAATCGGCAACAATTGCGCCTTACTGCGTGCAACGGCTTCCATAAACAGTCGCCCGCAGGTGATCAGTGACTCTTTATTCGCCAGTAACACCTGCTTGCCCGCAGAAATAGCGGCCAGCGTAGGCGGCAGCCCGGCTACGCCAACGATAGCGGCCATCACCTGATCCACTTCACTTAACGCCGTAACTTCACAGGCCGCCTGCTCGCCCGCCAGTACCTCAGTTTTACTCCCCTGCTCTTTCAGGAGATGACGGACTTCCGCAGCCGCTGACTCGCTGGCCATCACCGCAAACCGCGGCGAAAACTCCAGGCACTGCTCAACCATTTTCCCGACGTTGCTGCCCGCAACCAATGCCGTTATGGCAAATTTGTCAGGATTATGACGAACGACGCTCAGCGTGCTGACGCCAATAGAGCCGGTGGATCCAAGAATAGTGAGCTGCTTCATGAGGTACTCAAAGTCGTAAAATGAAGGATTAATGGCGCATTAGTTTGCGGCGCAAGGCGCCCGTTGTCTATGCCTTTGCCTGACGTTTTATAAAGCAAAACGCCGCCCGTAAACGCTTCGCGATGCGCGAGGGCTTACTGAACGGCGTTATACTCGTCATACTTCAAGCTGCAGGTGCGTTACCTGCATACGTCCACTTCAGTCACATAGTTAGCTATGCTCCTGAAGATGTCCGTCTTTGCCGCCTTCCTGCAACTCGAATTATCTAGAGTATATACACAAAAAAAATGTGGTTTAGAACTGCATCAGCTCGGTTTCTTTTTCAGACAGAGCCGCATCCACTTTCTTAATGGCTGCATCAGTCAGTTTCTGCACGTCATCCTGAGAACGACGATCGTCATCTTCGCTGATCTCTTTGTCTTTCAGCAGGGCTTTAACTTTGTCGTTAGCGTCACGACGAACGTTACGTACCGCAACGCGTGCGCCTTCGGCTTCGCCACGTACGATTTTAATCAGATCTTTACGACGTTCTTCAGTCAGCGGAGGCAGTGGAACACGGATATCGGTACCCGCAGAGCTTGGGTTCAGACCGAGGTCAGAAGCCATGATCGCTTTTTCAACCGCCGGGCCCAAAGAACGATCGAAGACGTTGATCTTCAGGGTGCGGGTATCCTCAACGGTAACGCTGGCCAGCTGACGCAGCGGAGTTGGCGTACCGTAGTATTCCACTACGATACCGTCCAGCAGGCTTGGAGAAGCACGGCCGGTACGGATTTTGCTGATTTGGTTTTTAAACGCTTCGACGCATTTATCCATACGCACTTCAGCATCTTTTCTGATATCGCTAATCACGTTACGAATCCTTGAAAACTGGTTTAAGGCGGACCACGCTTATTCACGGCAGCAGTGACGCTGCAGGCTAAGTATAGTCCCGTTTATTCCTGGCTGTAGATAAAGCCAAATCTTACCCTGATTACAGGGCAACTGAAATTATTCAGTAATTAAAGTGCCTTCTTTCTCACCCATTACCACGCGACGCAGCGCACCCGGCTTATTCATGTTGAACACGCGGATCGGCAATTTGTGGTCGCGAGCAAGGGTAAACGCGGCTAGATCCATAACTTTAAGTTCTTTATCAAGAACTTCAGTGTAGGTCAGCTGCTCGTACAGCGTCGCAGCAGGATCTTTCACCGGATCGGCGGTAAACACGCCATCCACCTTGGTGGCTTTCAGCACCACGTCTGCTTCAATTTCAATCCCGCGCAGGCAGGCGGCAGAGTCAGTGGTAAAGAACGGGTTACCGGTACCGGCAGCAAGAATAACCACGCGGTTCGCGCGCAGCAGGCTAATCGCTTCTGCCCAGCTGTAGTTGTCGCAAACGCCATTCAATGGAATAGCGGACATCAGGCGGGCGTTCACATAGGCGCGGTGGAGCGCATCACGCATCGCCAGGCCGTTCATGACGGTAGCCAGCATGCCCATGTGGTCGCCCACGACGCGGTTCATGCCGGCTTTTGCCAGACCTGCACCACGGAATAAGTTGCCACCGCCGATTACCACCCCGACCTGAATGCCAAGTTCCACCAGCTCTTTAATTTCCTGAGCCATACGGTCCAGAATACTCGCGTCAATACCAAAGCCTTCTGTGCCTTGCAGAGCTTCGCCGCTCAGTTTGAGCAGAATACGTTTGTAGACGGGTTTTGCATTGGTAGCCATGTTTCTTTCCTGAGAACAGTCAACGAATGGGGGATGGTTAATTCTGGCGACATTCTGTCGCATTTCAGCCCGCTCGCCTAACGGAGCGCTCTGAAACTGTAAAGCTGGATAAAAAGGAACCGCCGGTTGGCGGTTCCTTTTAAGCCATTAAGACTGCTTGGACATAGCAGCAACTTCTGCTGCAAAGTCAGTCTCAACTTTCTCGATGCCTTCACCCACTTCGAAGCGGATGAAGTTAGTCACGTCAGCGTTGTGCTCTTTCAGCAGCTGAGCAACAGTTTTGCTTGGGTCCATCACGAACGGCTGACCAGTCAGAGAAACTTCGCCGGTGAATTTCTTCATGCGGCCTTCAACCATTTTCTCTGCGATTTCTTTTGGTTTACCGGACTGCATCGCGATGTCCAGCTGAACCTGGTATTCTTTCTCTACAACTTCTGCAGAAACGTCTTCAGGTTTAACGAACTCAGGCTTGCTTGCAGCGATGTGCATTGCCAGCTGTTTAACCAGCTCTTCATCAGCGCCTTTAGCCGCAACCAGAACACCGATACGTGCGCCGTGCTGGTAAGAACCCAGAACTTCGCCTTCCAGGGAAGAAACGCGACGGATGTTGATGTTCTCACCGATTTTAGCAACCAGTGCAACGCGCTCTTCTTCGAACTGCGCTTTCAGAACTTCAACGTCGGTGATTTTGCCAGCAACTGCTGCATCCAGAACTTTATTAGCAAACGCCTGGAAACCGCCGTCTTTAGCAACGAAGTCGGTCTGGCAGTTAACTTCCAGAATCACGCCGTAGTTGCCGTCGATCTTAGTGATGATCACGCCGTCAGCAGCAACGTTGCCTGCTTTTTTAGCTGCTTTGATCGCACCGGATTTACGCATGTTCTCGATTGCCAGCTCGATGTCGCCGTTGGCTTCGGTCAGCGCTTTTTTACAATCCATCATGCCAGCGCCAGTACGCTCACGCAGCTCTTTTACCAGGGATGCGGTAATTTCAGCCATTCTAAAATCCTCGGAGATGTGGCCTGCCCGACACGGTGGCCAGACGGGCTTAAAAGTGAAAAAGGGGCCATAAAAAGGCCCCTAACCAAACGAGATACTACCTGGTTAAATAAGGGCTCTGGCGAGCGTGCCTTATTATTCTGCTTCTACGAAGCTTTCTTCCGCCTGAGAAGCCAGATCCTGAGAACGGCCTTCACGAACGGTTGCAGCTACAGCGCCCAGGTACAGGCTAACAGCACGGATAGCATCGTCGTTACCAGGGATAACGAAATCAACACCGTCCGGATCAGAGTTGGTATCAACGATAGCAAATACTGGGATACCCAGGTTGTTTGCTTCTTTGATAGCGATGTGCTCGTGATCGGCATCGATAACAAACAGTGCGTCCGGCAGGCCGCCCATGTCTTTGATACCGCCCAGGCTGTTTTCCAGCTTGTCCAGCTCACGAGTGCGCATCAGCGCTTCTTTCTTAGTCAGCTTGTCGAAAGTACCGTCTTGAGCCTGAATTTCCAGGTCTTTCAGACGTTTGATGGACTGACGAACGGTTTTCCAGTTAGTCAGCATGCCGCCCAACCAGCGATGGTTCACGAAGAACTGATCGCAGCTGTTAGCAGCGTCTTTCACCGCTTCGCTTGCAGCGCGTTTAGTACCAACGAAAAGGATTTTGCCTTTGCGAGAAGAAATCTTGTTCAGTTCAGCCAGAGCTTCGTTGAACATTGGTACAGTTTTCTCAAGGTTGATGATGTGAACTTTGTTACGTGCGCCGAAGATGAAAGGCTTCATTTTCGGGTTCCAGTAACGGGTCTGGTGACCAAAGTGAACACCAGCCTTGAGCATGTCGCGCATGGAAACAGTAGCCATGTTTTAAAACCTCTATATAAAGTATGGGGTTATGCCTCCACGTATCCCATATTGCCGACCCCAAAGGGCACCCCGGAACATGTGTCGATACGTGTGTGTTATTTACACAAAGTGAGCGTATTTGGCTGTACCCGAAAAATCGGAATACAAGTCCGGCGCGCTTTATACCATAAATGGCGCTCAGACTCCAATAGTTGTTGCCGTGATGCCCGTTTGATGATTCTCAATTTTGCAGGGAGACGCCCCCCCTGATACCATTACAGCAACTTCCCTGCTCATTTCATGTCGACGTTATCGACATCTGCGGATCTGATATGGCTATCTCAATTAAGACACCTGAAGAAATCGAAAAAATGCGCATCGCTGGCCGCCTGGCTGCCGAAGTGCTGGAAATGATCGAACCCCACGTAAAACCGGGTATTACCACCGGCGAGCTGGATCGCATCTGTAATGACTACATCGTGAATGAACAGCAGGCCATTTCCGCCTGTCTGGGCTACCACGGCTTCCCAAAATCGGTCTGTATTTCTATCAATGAAGTGGTTTGCCACGGCATTCCAGACGATGAAAAAGCGCTGAAAGACGGCGATATCGTTAACATCGACGTCACCGTTATCAAAGACGAATACCACGGCGATACCTCCAAAATGTTCATCGTAGGTAATCCAACGATTCTTGGCGAACGCCTGTGCCGCATCACCCAGGAAAGTCTCTATCTGGCGCTGCGCATGGTGAAACCGGGCATCCGTCTGCGCACCCTTGGCGCGGCTATCCAGAAGTTCGTTGAGGCCGAAGGTTTCTCCGTTGTGCGCGAGTACTGTGGTCACGGCATTGGCCGCGTGTTCCATGAAGAACCACAGGTTCTTCACTACGACGCAGACGACGGCGGCGTGGTACTTCAGCCGGGCATGACCTTCACCATCGAACCTATGGTCAACGCCGGTGATTACCGCATTCGCACCATGAAAGACGGCTGGACGGTGAAAACCAAAGATCGCAGCTTGTCTGCTCAATACGAGCATACTATTGTGGTGACGGAGAACGGCTGCGAGATTATGACCCTGCGTAAAGATGACACCATCCCTGCAGTGATTTCGCATAACGAATGATGCCCTGACGTCAGTCAGCAATCTAAGCCGGCCCTGAGCCGGCTTTTTTTATGGGTAGCGCACAATGAGTCCAGCTTTACCAGAGCAGTTTGCCAACACCACCGAACCCGAGATTTCCGGCCAGCCGGACTATCCAAACAGTTGGCAGGAAGCCGAACTTAACTGCGCGGACATCAAGTCGCACTTAGATACTTTCCAGAAATGGCTGGGTACGGCCTTTGATAGCGGCATTTCCGCTGAACGGCTGATTGAAGCCCGCACCGAATTTATCGATCAGCTGCTGCAGCGGCTGTGGATAGCTTATGGCTTTGCCGATGTTCCGGAAGCCGCGCTGGTTGCCGTGGGCGGCTATGGTCGCGCCGAGCTACACCCGCTGTCGGATATCGACCTGCTGATCCTGAGCCGCAAGCGGCTGACCGATGCCCAGGCGCAAAAAATCGGCGAGCTGCTGACCCTGCTTTGGGACGTGAAGCTGGAAGTCGGCCACAGCGTACGCACTCTGGAAGAGTGCCTGCTGGAAGGCTTATCAGACCTGACGGTGGCCACCAACCTTATCGAGTCTCGCCTGTTAATTGGCGACGTGGCCCTGTTCCTTGAACTCCAGAAACATATATTCAGTGAAGGCTTCTGGCCGTCGGCGAAGTTTTTTGCCGCCAAGGTTGAAGAGCAAAACGAGCGTCACCAGCGCTACCACGGCACCAGCTACAATCTTGAACCCGATATTAAAAGCAGCCCCGGCGGCCTGCGTGATATTCACACGCTGCAGTGGGTGGCCCGCCGCCACTTCGGTGCGACCTCAATGGGGGAAATGGTCGATTTTGGCTTCCTGACCGAAGCGGAGCGCAAAGAGCTTGATGAATGCCAGCATTTACTGTGGCGCATTCGCTTTGCTCTGCACCTCGAGGTTAATCGCTACGATAACCGCCTGCTGTTTGACCGCCAGCTTAGCGTGGCCCAGCGCCTGCACTACAGCGGCGAGGGCAACGAGCCGGTCGAACACATGATGAAGGATTTCTACCGCGTTACCCGCCGCGTGGGCGAGCTGAACCAGATGCTTCTGCAGCTGTTCGACGAAGCTATTCTGGCGCTTGATGCCAGCGAAAAACCACGTCCGCTGGACGATGATTTCCAGCTGCGTGGCACGCTCATCGATTTGCGGGACGAAACTCTGTTCATGCGCGAACCGCAGGCTATTCTGCGCATGTTCTACATGATGGTACGAAATCGCGACATCACCGGCATTTACTCAACCACCCTGCGCCATCTGCGCCACGCCCGCCGTCACCTGACCCAGCCGCTTTGCTATATTCCGGAAGCCCGCGAGCTGTTCCTCGTGATGCTGCGTCATCCTGGCGCGGTAAGCCGTGCGCTGCTGCCAATGCATCGCCATAGCGTGCTGTGGGCCTATATGCCGCAGTGGTCGCACATCGTCGGCCAGATGCAGTTCGACCTGTTCCACGCCTACACGGTGGACGAACACACCATTCGCGTCCTGCAAAAGCTGGAAAGCTTCGCCAAAGAAGAAACACGCTCGAAGCACCCGCTGTGCGTCGATCTGTGGCCTCGCCTGTCGCACCCGGAGCTGATCTTAATCGCCGCGCTGTTCCACGACATCGCCAAAGGGCGAGGCGGCGATCATTCCGTGCTGGGAGCGCAGGACGTTCTTAAGTTTGCCGAACTTCACGGGCTGAACTCGCGGGAAACCCAACTGGTTGCCTGGCTGGTTCGTCAGCACCTGCTGATGTCCGTCACCGCCCAGCGTCGTGATATTCAGGATCCGGAAGTCATCAAGCAGTTTGCCGAAGAAGTTCAGACCGAAAACCGGCTGCGCTACCTGGTCTGCCTGACGGTCGCAGATATCTGCGCAACCAACGAAACGCTGTGGAACAGCTGGAAGCAAAGCCTGCTGCGTGAGCTGTACTTCGCTACCGAAAAGCAGCTGCGCCGCGGGATGCAGAACAGCCCGGACATGCGCGAACGCGTCCGCCACCACCAGCTTCAGGCGCTTGCGCTGCTGCGGATGGATAATATCAACGAGGAAGCCCTGCACCATATCTGGGCGCGCTGCCGGGCCAATTATTTTGTTCGCCATACGCCAAACCAAATAGCCTGGCATGCACGTCATTTGTTGAAGCACGATCTCAGTCAGCCGATGATCCTGCTTAGCCCACAGGCAACGCGCGGCGGCACGGAGATCTTTATCTGGAGCCCGGACAGGCCTTATCTGTTTGCCGCCGTCTGCGCCGAACTCGACCGGCGTAACCTCAGCGTGCACGACGCGCAGATCTTCACGACCCGTGACGGCATGGCGATGGACACCTTTATCGTGCTCGAACCCGACGGCAGCCCGCTGTCGATTGATCGACACAATATTATTCGTCACAGCCTTGAGCAAGCGATCACCCAGACGACCTGGCAGCCGCCGCAGCCTCGTCGCCAGTCGGCAAAACTGCGCCACTTTACCGTCGATACCGAAGTCAATTTCCTGCCAACCCACACCGACCGGCGTACGTTCCTTGAGCTGATTGCGCTCGATCAGCCTGGCCTGCTGGCGAGGGTGGGTGAAGTGTTTGCCGACCTCGGGATTTCGCTCTATGGGGCGAGAATTACGACAATTGGTGAGCGAGTAGAAGATTTATTTATAATCGCGACCGCAGACCGGCGTGCGCTTAATAATGTGCTCCAGCAGGAAGTGCAGCAACGGTTGACAGCGGCCCTTAATCCAAACGATAAATAACGGTCTTTTATTTTTTACCTTTTTGGCCCTCGGGCGACAGTCAAGTTCCCTGTCGCCCAAAAGTTGAAAGGTAAGTCACAATCAGGAAATGTTCATCATGCAGCAGCTACAAAATGTAATCGAGTCCGCTTTCGAGCGTCGCGCCGAGATCACCCCGGCAAATGTTGATACCGTGACCCGCGAAGCGGTGAATCAGGTGATTGCCCTGCTCGACAGCGGTGCGCTGCGCGTTGCTGAAAAAATTGACGGCCAGTGGGTAACCCACCAGTGGCTGAAGAAAGCGGTTCTGCTTTCTTTCCGCATTAACGACAATAAAGTCATCGAAGGCGCTGAAAGCCGCTATTTCGATAAAGTCCCGATGAAATTCGCCGACTACGACGAAGCTCGTTTCCAGAAAGAAGGCTTCCGCGTTGTGCCACCTGCGGCGGTCCGCCAGGGTGCTTTCATCGCACGTAACACCGTGCTGATGCCTTCCTACGTCAACATCGGCGCCTACGTCGATGAAGGCACCATGGTTGATACCTGGGCGACCGTTGGCTCCTGCGCGCAGATTGGTAAAAACGTTCACCTGTCCGGCGGCGTCGGCATCGGTGGCGTACTTGAGCCGCTGCAGGCTAACCCAACCATCATCGAAGACAACTGCTTCATCGGCGCACGTTCCGAAGTCGTCGAAGGCGTGATCGTCGAAGAAGGTTCCGTTATCTCCATGGGCGTTTATATCGGCCAGAGCACCCGTATCTACGATCGCGAAACCGGTGAAGTGCACTACGGCCGCGTTCCGGCGGGCTCCGTTGTCGTTTCCGGCAACCTGCCTTCTAAAGACGGTTCCTACAGCCTGTACTGCGCGGTCATCGTGAAGAAAGTGGACGCCAAAACCCGCGGTAAAGTGGGCATCAACGAACTGCTGCGCACCATCGACTAAGTTTTTTGCAGCAAAAGGCGGGTTATCCCGCCTTTTTTGCATCTGGCACTAGCGGAAAAGGAATTTTCCGTTAACTCTCTAATGGTTATTGATATTTAAGGGTACCGCTTATGTACGATAATTTAAAAAGTCTGGGTATTACCAATCCTGATGAAATCGATCGTTACAGCCTCCGGCAGGAAGCCAACAACGATATCCTGAAAGTCTATTTCCAGAAGGATAAGGGCGAGTTTTTTGCCAAAAGCGTGAAGTTTAAATACCCACGCCAGCGCAAAACCGTGGTGGCCGATGGTGTAGGCCAGGGCTACAAAGAAGTGCAGGAGATCAGCCCCAACCTGCGCTATGTCATCGATGAGCTCGATCAGCTTTGCCAGCGCGACCGCACCGAGGTCGATCTGAAGCGTAAGATCCTCGACGATCTGCGCCACCTCGAGTCAGTGGTGACCAACAAGATCAGCGAAATTGAATCCGATCTGGAAAAACTGACCCGTAACAAGTAGTTCAGTAACCCATAAAAAAGGGCCGCTTTTGCGGCCCTTTTCAGTTCTACACGGAGATTACTGCATCAACAGGTAAATCTGCGAATCACCACGCTGGATGTTCAGCGCCATCACCGACGGCTTGCTGTCCATCACTTTACGCAGCTCGGCGATGTTGTTCACCGCCTGCTGGTTCACGCCCACGATAATGTCACCTTTTTTCAGGCCAATACGCGCCGCCGGAGTATTTGGCTTCACGCTGGTGACCTGCACGCCTTTCTGATCTTTACCGCCGCGGTTGCTCATTTCAGCCCCGTCGATACCGGTAAAGATAGTGGCAGCATCTACCTGGTTCTGGGTGCTTTGCTGCAGCTCCAGGCTGACCGTCACAGGCTTGCCGTCGCGCAGCAGGCCCAGCGAGATTTTGCTGCCTACTGGCATAGAACCGACTTCTGCACGCAGCGCGGCGAAGCTACTGATAGGCTTATTATTCAGGGAGGTAATTACATCCCCGGCCTTAATGCCCGCTTTTGCGGCGGAAGAGTTCGGCATCACCTGGCTGACAAACGCGCCGCGCTGAGCGTCGACTTTCATCGCTTTCGCCAGCTCAGAGTTCAGCTCGGTGCCCAGAATCCCCAGCTCGCCGCGGCGAACCTGGCCGTACTGCACCATCTGAGCGGTCAGGTTTTTCACCATATTGCTCGGAATAGCGAAGCCGATACCGATGTTGCCGCCGTCCGGCGCCAGAATTGCGGTGTTGATCCCGATAAGCTCGCCGTTCAGGTTAACCAGCGCCCCACCGGAGTTACCGCGGTTAATCGCCGCATCGGTCTGGATAAAGTTTTCGTAGTTTTCAACGTTCAGGCCGCTACGACCCAGCGCCGAAACGATACCGGAGGTCACGGTTTCACCCAGGCCATACGGGTTCCCAATCGCCACGGTGTAGTCCCCTACGCGCAGCGCGTCGGAGTCGGCAATTTTAATCGCCGTCAGGTTTTTCGGATCCTGTAGCTGGATAAGCGCGATATCGGAGCGCGGGTCTTTACCCACCACTTTGGCGTCAAACTTACGGCCATCGCTCAGCTGAACCTTGATCACGCTGGCGTTATCCACCACGTGGTTATTGGTGACGACATAGCCTTTCGCTGCGTCAATAATGACGCCAGAACCCAGCGCCATAAATTTCTGCTGCTGGCTGCCGCCGTCGGCTCCGCCCTGACCAGCGCCCTGACAGAACGGCGAGCTCTGGAACGGCGAACCGTCCTGGCAGAACGGTGAGTTATCACCGAAGAATTGCTGGAAATTACGCCCCATACGCGGAGTATTTACCGTTGTGCTCCCTTCAACGTTGATACTCACCACTGAAGGCATCACCTGCTCCAGCATCGGCGCAAGGCTTGGCAGCGGCTGCGCAGCAGATGCAGAAGAGGCCGTCTCAGCGGCGGAGGCAGACATCGGACTCAGCGCCAAACCCAGACTAAGAGCCAGCGCACTCATTGCTAACGTGGTTTTTTTCATGGAATCATCTCAACTTTCAAATAACGCAAAATTGCTGTGTTGGTGTACACCATTCAGAGTGAACTTTACGCGCTAAGTTCAGCGCTTAAGTGCATGGAAAAAGTAAAAAATTATTGGTCATCTTTACAAAACTCGCGAAAACCTCACTCCACCGCCATCAGGCGTCGATACTCATCCCAGGCGTATAAATCGGTCATTCCACTGATGTAATCCTGGATAAGCCTTGCACGGAAATAGTATTCCCACACGGAAAAATCAAGGCTTGCCGGGTGTAAAGCGTTCACCGCTTCCACATAGGCAAGCCTATGTTTGGTCGAAAGCTTATGGAAAAGGCGTGACGCGATAGGCAGACGGCGCAGGCTTTCCTTGCTGACCAGCTCCGTGAAATCCTCGGTTGAAAGTTCGAGTAAGGGACTGTAAATATCCAGTAAGCCGCTGATAACCCGGTAACCCTGCAGTTCCAGCTGTTCGATATCCGGGTGGCTGAACACCTGGCGCACGGCCACCTGTTTATACAGCTCCAGCAGCCGGGCAAACGGGCTGTCGTCCTCCAGCAGCGCATGATTGAACTCGCCGGAGTAAATCTCCGGTAAATTGTCGATAAAGCGCTGGGCGGCGTACGGGGCCAGCTTGTTCAGCGTATTGACGCGCAGATACATAAAGAACTGATCTTCCGCGCTGCGTCGCATTTGATTGGTGCGGGATTTATCCCAGGCATCTTTCACCACCAGCTCAAAGAGATCGCCCTTCGCCTGCTCTCCCCATGACTCGCAGAGATGCTGATACAGTTGCTCAACGCTGAAAATACGTTTTTCGACGGCATCTTCCAGATCGGCCACGCAGTAAGAAATATCGTCCGCCGCTTCCATTATCCAGGTGAGAGGAAAACGGCTGTATTCGCCAAGATCCAGCTCTTTGCGCAGGCGGGCGATATACCCTTCTTCCGACAGATAAAAGCCCGGTTTTTTCATTAAATAAGCGTGGCTGGCAGGTGGCGTGTCGGCAAACCAGGCTGGACGGGTGTACTTGAGGATGCAGCCGACCTGCGCCCAGGTCAGGTTCATCCGCAGCAGGCTATGCACCAGGCGAATACCCTGTGCGTTCCCTTCGAAATGACATAAATCCTGACGCACTTTACTGCGTAATGCGTTTAAAGACTCTTCGCCTTCGCGCAGCCGTAAAACGTCCACCTTGCAGCGGTCTTCGCTACGGGGCTGGCCGCCGCTGTCTTTTGGCTGCAGGCGCTGGCGAAACCAGTCGTTAATCGCCGACTCGCCAAAATGGCCGAACGGGGGATTACCGATGTCATGCATCAGGCAGGCCATTTCCACTATGCTTTCAAACGGGCCGGTCAGCTCATCGAGGCCATATTTCTCCAGCGCCTTTTGCTCCTTCAGGCGGCTGAGGATCTCCTTGGCAATGTAGCGCCCTACCTGCTGAACCTCTAGCGAATGGGTAAGACGGGTGCGCACGGCGGCATTGCGTTCAAGCGGGAAGACCTGAGTTTTCTGCTGCAGGCGGCGGATGGCCGGAGAGTTGATTATCCTGCCGCGATCGCTTTCGAAGATGCGCAGGATCTCAAGTTCACTCTTCACGCCTTCGGGCGAGCGGAAGCGTCGGTGCCAGTTAATTTTTTTGCGGAAGTCTATTTCGCTCATGCCCACTCCTGTTCCGTTGATAAGGAGACTGTTTGCCATGATAGACTATGCCCCGAAAATCGAGTCATGTTCCACCACATTAGCGAGTATCTCTATGAAAGCAGGCATTATTGGTGCAATGGAAGAAGAAGTTACGCTGCTGCGTGACAAAATCGAAAACCGTCACACTCTGAGCATCGCCGGTTGCGAAATTTATACCGGGACGCTGAACGGTGTTGAAGTGGCGCTGCTGAAGTCCGGCATCGGCAAAGTTTCTGCGGCCATGGGTGCTACGCTGCTGCTGGAACACTGCAAGCCGGACGTTATCATCAACACCGGTTCAGCGGGTGGCCTGGCGCCAACGCTGAAAGTAGGCGATATCGTGGTGTCCGACGAAGTACGCTATCACGATGCTGACGTCACCGCTTTCGGTTACGAGTATGGCCAGATGGCGGGCTGTCCGGCGGCTTTCGTTGCCGACAAAAAGCTTATCGACGCGGCAGAAACCTGCATTAAAGAGCTGGATCTGCACGCGGTTCGCGGCCTGATCGTCAGCGGCGACGCGTTTATTAACGGCTCCGTTGCGCTGGCAAAAATTCGCCACAACTTCCCGCAGGCCGTTGCGGTAGAAATGGAAGCGACGGCTATTGGCCACGTCTGCCATAACTTCCACACGCCGTTCGTGGTGGTTCGCGCTATCTCCGACGTCGCCGACCAGCAGTCTCACCTCAGCTTTGAAGAGTTCCTGGCCGTTGCGGCGAAACAATCCACCCTGATGGTGGAGAAACTGGTTCAGCATCTGGCTCGTGGCTAAGCTCATCCTTTGGCGCGGGGCCGCCGCCCTGCTCCTTTGCCTCCCGGCGCTGCTGTTGGCGGCGCCTCGGGTCATCTCCCTCTCACCCGCTAATACCGAACTGGCCTTCGCGGCCGGTATCACCCCTATTGCGGTGAGCGCTTACTCTGATTACCCACCTCAGGCAAAGCAGATTGAACAGTTAGCCAACTGGCAGGGCGTCAATTTCGAGCGCATTGTCGCCCTGAAGCCGGATGCGGTACTGGCCTGGCGCGGCGGTAATCCCGACAGGCAGGTTAACCAGCTTGTTTCGCTGGGGATCAAGGTCATCTGGCTGGATCCGAAAAGTGTCTCTGACGTTGAGGCCGCGCTGCGCCAGCTTGCACCGCTTAGCCCAACGCCTGAAAAAGCGCTGAAGGCCGCGGCTGAGCTTTCCCGTCAGTTTGCCGAGCTGAAAGCCCGCTACGGCCATACCCAAAGCAAAAAAGTGTTCCTGCAGTTCAGCCAGCAGCCGCTTTTTACCACCAGCAAAGAGTCGATTCAGAACGAAGTCGTTGAGCTATGCGGCGGGCAAAATATCTTTGCCGACAGCCGGGTGCCCTGGCCACAGGTCAGCCGTGAACAGGTGCTGATGCGCAAACCACAGGCTATTATTATTGCTGGCGATGCGAGCAATATTCCGTCCGTACGGCAGTTCTGGAGTAATCAGTTGAAAGTTCCGGTTATTGCCGTCAATGATGACTGGTTTACACGTTCCGGCCCGCGTATTATCCTCGCCGCAAAACAGCTCTGCGAAGAGCTGGCGAAAGCTTAACGTCACGCTCTGAGGGTCATAAATGCTGGTCTATTGGCTGGATATCGTCGGTACCGCCGTGTTTGCTATTTCCGGCGTTTTGCTAGCCGGAAAGCTGCGGATGGATCCCTTTGGCGTGCTGGTGCTTGGCGTGGTCACGGCGGTAGGCGGGGGCACGATCCGCGATATGGCGCTGGCTAACGGCCCGGTGTTTTGGGTGAAAGATCCCACGGACCTCGTCGTCGCTATGGTGACCTGTATGCTGACAATTGTGCTGATACGCCAGCCTCGCCGCTTGCCTAAGTGGGTTCTTCCCGTGCTCGATGCCGTCGGCCTGGCGGTGTTTGTGGGTATTGGCGTCAACAAGGCTTTTCTCGCGCATGCCAGCCCGCTGGTTGCAATCTGCATGGGCGTAATTACCGGAGTAGGCGGCGGGATCATCCGCGACGTGCTGGCGCGCGAAATCCCTATGATTTTGCGCACTGAGATTTACGCCACCGCCTGCATTATCGGCGGTATCGTCCACGCCACGGCTTACCACACCTTTGACGTCCCGCTGGATCAGGCCAGTATGATTGGCATGGTGGTGACTTTGGTGATTCGCCTGGCGGCCATCTACTGGCACCTTAAACTGCCGACCTTTGCGCTAAATGACCGACAATAGCGATAAAAAAAGCCGCGTTTGATACGCGGCTTTCTTGTTTCAGCTGAACATCAGATGCTGAAGGAAGAACCACACCCACAGGTGCTTTTTGCGTTCGGGTTGGTCACCACGAAGCGGGAGCCTTCCAGGCCTTCGCTGTAATCTACCGCGCCGCCGACCAGGTATTGCAGGCTCATCGGATCCACAACCAGAGCAACGCCCTGTTTCTCGATGGTCATGTCGCCGTCGTTAATCTGGTCGTCAAAGGTGAAGCCATACTGGAAGCCGCTGCAACCACCACCGGTGATATAGACGCGAAGTTTCAGATCAGGGTTCTCTTCGTCTGCAATCAGACTTTTCACTTTATTGGCTGCTGCTTCGGTAAACTGCAGCGGCAGCGCTACGTCATCACTCATTTTTTGCTCCCAACAATGAACAAGTCGGGCAGAAAATAACCCGCACTTTAGCGGCATTATCTAATACCCTGGTAAATCGTTCAAGTATTCTGCCCGGCAGAAGCCAGCTCGTTCGCTCTGGCCTTCTCAGCCTCTTGTTTTGCCAGCGTTCTTGCCAGAATAACCGAGTATAAAGGTTTTCCGCCCAGGAATTGTGCCAACAGTGTGGCCCCAAGGCAGGTGATTATCATTGGCAGAATGAGCTGGTAATTATCCGTCATCTCAAGCACCAGCACGATTGCGGTCAACGGCGCGCGCAGTGAAGCCGCCAGCAGCGCCCCCATTCCGGCAATCGCAAAAGTCCCCATATCAAGGTGATAAGCCGGGAACCAGGCCGCACAGGCCGTACCGAAAGCCGTGCCTAACAGCGTGCCCAGCGCCAGCATTGGGGCAAAAATCCCCCCCGGCGCGCCGGAGGAAAAACACAGCAGCGTCGTGATAACGCGAGCCACAAACAGGAACAGCAGCATGCCGATGGTGTAGTTCCCCATCGCCGCAATTGGGATCAGGCTAAACCCGCCGCCGGACGCCGCCTGCTGAATAAGCCCCAGCACGCCGCAAAGTCCACCGATGAGGCCGCCAATCAGCACCCATTTCTTAATATTGCCGCCGTGGATGCGCTGGAACATATCCTGAGCGCCAATCACCAGCCGGTTAAATACCACGCCGACAATGCCAAAGATCATGCCGAGGATCAGATACAGCCACAGCGTGTTGACCGGCGCATCCGCCAGTTTGCCGACCTGAATCACCGTCGTTTCGGTATTAAAGATACGGAACACGATGCTCGACATAATCACGCCGATAAACACCGCTTTTATCGAAATCAGGTTGTAGCGAAACTGGCTACGCATCTCTTCGATGATAAACAGAATCCCGGCAAGAGGCGCATTAAACGCGGCGGACAAGCCTGCGGCGGCACCGGTCGCCAGCAGCGAGTGCCGGGCTTCTGCGCCTTTCATGCGAAAAATGTCGGTGACCATTCGCCCTATATTGCCGCCGAGCTGTACCGTTGGCCCTTCCCGCCCCAGCACCATTCCTGCGCCAAGCGTGCCCATCCCGCCGATGAATTTCACCGGGATCACGCGCCACCAGCGCACCGGCCGCAAATCTTCCAGTGCACCTTCTATTTCAGGAATCCCCGAACCACCGGCCTCCGGCGCAAAGCGACGCACCAGAAAATACCCCACCATCGCCAGCAGCGCGGAGCTGATAAACGCCAGCGGCCACACCAGCCAGGCGCTGTCAGCAACCTGCGCCAGCATACCGATACGGTGCTGCAGCACCCAGTTGACCGATTTCTCAAACGCCACGCCGACCAGGCCCGCCAGGGTTCCCACGATGGCAGCCATCAATAGAATCATTAGCGGCATTTTATCCTGGCCAATCAGGCGACGCAGAATAGCGCCGCGACGCTGGCTTACGCTTTGCGCCGGGTCGAGAGAATCATGGGCTAAATTCATGGGTTCAAACCGTTTAGTCATACAAATAAGGCGGGCATTTTACCCACAGAACACACCTTCGTCTTATTAAATTCCCTAATAAACCGTAACGTTTGATTTGGGCAAATATTTCAACGCAGCGCAGGTTTCACATAGAATAGCCCGCTGTCACCATTTCCACGAATCAGGAGCCGATTCATGAGTAAGTCTGAAAACCTGTACGCCGCAGCCCGCCAGGTCATTCCCGGCGGCGTTAACTCACCGGTACGCGCCTTTACCGGCGTGGGCGGTGTGCCACTGTTTATCGAGCGTGCGGACGGGGCTTACCTGTATGACGCGGACGGTAAAGCCTATATTGATTACGTCGGCTCGTGGGGCCCAATGGTGCTCGGCCACAACCATCCGGCGATCCGCAATGCGGTCATCGAAGCCGTTGAGCGCGGTCTGAGCTTTGGGGCGCCAACCGAAATGGAAGTGAAAATGGCGGAGCTGGTTTGCGAACTGGTTCCGACCATGGATATGGTTCGTATGGTGAACTCCGGTACCGAAGCCACCATGAGCGCCATCCGCCTGGCTCGCGGCTACACCGGCCGCGATAAAATCATCAAGTTCGAAGGCTGCTATCACGGCCACGCGGACTGCCTGCTGGTGAAAGCCGGATCCGGCGCGCTGACCCTCGGCCAGCCAAACTCCCCGGGCGTACCGGCAGACTTTGCGAAACACACGCTGACCTGCACCTACAACGATCTGGCCTCCGTCCGCGAAGCCTTTGAGCAATATCCGCAGGATGTGGCCTGTATCATCGTTGAGCCGGTTGCCGGCAACATGAACTGCATTCCGCCTCACGCAGACTTCCTGCCGGGCCTGCGTGCGCTGTGCGACGAATTCGGCGCATTGCTGATTATCGATGAAGTGATGACCGGCTTCCGCGTGGCGCTGGCTGGCGCTCAGTCTTACTATGACGTCGAGCCAGACCTGACCTGCCTCGGCAAAATCATCGGCGGCGGGATGCCGGTAGGTGCCTTCGGCGGCCGCCGTGAAATCATGGACGCGCTGGCGCCAACCGGCCCGGTTTACCAGGCGGGTACGCTTTCCGGTAACCCTATTGCGATGGCGGCTGGCTTCGCCTGCCTGACCGAAGTCTCTCAGCCTGGCGTCCATCAGACCCTGACCGAGCTGACGGAAATGCTGGCTAACGGCCTGCTGAATGCAGCGAAAGCAGAAAACATCCCGCTGGTAGTGAATAACGTCGGCGGCATGTTCGGCCTGTTCTTCACCGATGCAGAAACAGTGACCGGCTATAAAGACGTGGTGGCGTGCGACGTGGAGCGCTTCAAGCGCTTCTTCCACCTGATGCTGGAAGAAGGCGTTTACCTGGCACCGTCCGCGTTTGAGGCGGGCTTTATGTCAGTGGCTCATAGCAAAGAAGATATTCAGAGAACCATCGACGCGGCGCGCCGCGTGTTTGCAAAACTGTAATATCTACCCTCACCCGGCCCCTTTGGGGATAAAGCCGGGTGAGGGGTTACCGCCCCTGCTTTCTCAGCAAATAAACGAAGTAAGGCGCGCCGATAAACGTCGCCAGCAGCCCCGCCGGAACCTGATTCGGGAACAGAATCATCCTGCCGCACCAGTCAGCCAGAATCATCAACATCCCCCCCAAAATCCCGGCAATCACTATCTGCGGCATCGCCCTGCGGAACCCAAGCATGCGAGCAATATGTGGTGCCATCAGTCCGACAAAGCTTAATGGGCCCACGATTAACGTTGCCGTGGCGGTCAGCGTTGCAGCCAGTAACAACAGCGCAAAACGCGAGGGCGTTAATGCCATACCAACCGCTCTCGCCGTCGCGCCACCCAGCGGCAAAATCACCAGCCAGCGGCGCAACAGCGGCGTTATCGCCAGCAGGATAGCCATAACCACCAGCGTTCTTACCGCCTGATCTCCGGTAACGTTATAGGTCGAACCTGAGATCCAGGTCAGCAGCGTCGCCATACGCGGATCGCCGCTTGCCATCAACATCATCAATAACATGGTAAATGCGGTGCTGAGCGCCATCCCCGCCAGCAACATACGCTGCGGCGAGAAGCCTCCGCGCCCGGCGGCAAGCATGATAATCAGTAACGTCACCGCCGCGCCAAGGCTGCCTGCAGGCAGAAGCCAGACAAAGGCATTCCCCGGTACGATAAACAGCATCAGTACGACGCCGAACGCCGCGCCGGAGCTAATCCCCAGCACTTCCGGGCTTGCCATCGCATTGCCGGTTAACCGCTGGATCAGGCAGCCTGCAACCGCCAGCATCACGCCTGCGGTCAGAGCAGCCATAACTCGCGGCCAGCGCCACGGCAGCACGTCATCAAAGAGCGCGCCGCTCAGCCAGCGCCAGCCATGAGCATCACGCCCCAGAGCCAGCGCGGCGGTAATCACCAGCAGCAGAACGCCAAGGCTTATTACAACCCACAGCAGAACGCGCTGACGTTCGGCCTGCACGTGGTCTCCTGCGCTCATTGACGGCGCACCGCTGGTACGCAGGCGCGGCAGCAGCCACAGCAGAATAGGCGCGCCGATGAGCGCGGTAATGGTGCCGGTAGAAACCTCACCCCACACGCTGGAGAGCCAGACCACAACCTGATCTGAAAGCCAGAGGATCAGCGCGCCAATCACCGGGGCCAGGAATAACCGAGCCGCCAGGCGACGAGCGCCTAACATTTTTGCCAGCAAAGGCGCGAATAGCCCGATAAAACCGACAATACCGACCGCGTTAACCAACTGGGCGCTGAGAACAATCGCCAGCGCCAGCGTTGCCAGCCGTACCAGAGAAAGCGCCAGGCCGAGGTTGCGGGCTACGCCATCGTCCAGCCCCATCAGCGTTAACGGGCGCAGCAGCAGCAGCGTTAGCAGCAGGCCGCCCAGCAAACGTGGCCACAGGCTTTCTACGCTGCTCCAGTCCTGCTGGTTGAGCGAGCCGGTACTCCACAGGAACATATTCTGCAGCTGATCGTGGTGGAAGATAGCCAGCAGCTGGTTGACCGCGCCGCAGTAAAGGCTCAGTACCAGGCCCGCAAGAATCAGCGTGACCGGCGACATGCGTTTGCCCCAGGCAACGCCGAAGACCAGCAGGCCAACCGCTGCCGCGCCAATCAGCGCCGCAAACGGCTGGGCCGTCTGAGGTAGCACCCAGAGCGTGGCGACCGTGACGCCAAGCTGAGCGCCGCTGGCTACGCCAAGCGTGGTCGGCTCCGCCAGTGGGTTACGCAGCACCTGCTGGAATAACACACCGACGAGCCCCAGCCCGGCACCGACCAGCAGCGATATTGCCAGGCGCGGCAGCAGGCTGAAGTGAAAGAGCATCTGTTGAATATTGTCGATATCCGGCGCGACAAAGGCACTACTCCATTGCCCGGAAGGCAGCACGCCGCTCATGTTATGCAGCGTCAGCCAGAACGCACAGACAAACAGCCCCAGCAGCAGGCCGGCAGGGAAAATCACGTGACGTCTATTCATGCCAGGTTCCTCAGGCCGTCATCCAGCACGCGGGCAAAGTGCATCGCCGACATCGTCGTGCCATAGAGCCAGACGGCGGGAACCTGCTGGAAACGGTTCTGGCGGATAAACGGCATCGCTTTCCACAGAGGCGTCGCGGCAACCTGGCGGGCTATCGCTTCGTTTTTATGGTCAAAGCACAGCACATCGGCGTCTTTGATCGCCGCCAGGCGCTCAATCCCCACCACCGCGGTTCCCCAGAAGTTGGTCTGTTCCTGCCAGGCATTCGTCACCCCCAGCAGATCCATCACCTGTTCGAATAAGCTGTGCTTGCCCACCACCAGCGCATGGCGGTTATCCAAAAATGACATCAGCAGCACCGGACGGCTACCGCGAGCGGCAAAGCGGGGCTTCATGCTGGCAATAAACGCATCAAACTCGGCCAGATGGTTACTGGCGGCCACCTGCATGCCCAGCGTGTCGCCCAGCTGAATTAACGATTTGCGTGCAATATCCAGCGGCTTGCCGGAACCGTCGTTAAAATTGAAACCCAGTCCGGGCGCAATGCGGGTGATTTTCTCCGGCGAAGGTCCGTAGCCAGCAGAATAGAGAATTAAAGAGGGTTTTAGCTGCGCCATCAGCTCAAGGTTAGGCTCGGTGCGCAGGCCAACGTCCACCACGCCTTCCGGCAGCTTAGGTTCGTTAACCCAGATTTGGTAATTAGGAATATCGGCGACGGCCATTGGCGTGACGCCGAGCGCCATCAACAGCTCAACGGGCAGCCACTCCAGGGCGATGATGCGTTTTGCATCCGGCACCGCCGCCTGCGCCGCTGGAAGCTTCAGCAGCAGCGGTGAAAGCGCCATCGCCGCCAGAAGGCGGCGACGGGTCAAAAGAAAGTCATTCATACGGCTCATCAATAAACAAAACTTACCGGCGCAGCCCCCGCCGGGTGCGGCAGGATGCCCATCGGAATACCGTAGATGTGTTCCAGCGTATCGCTTTGCATCAGCGCCTCTGGCGTACCCTGGGCGATCATTTCCCCACCGCGTAGCGCCACAAGGTTATCGCAATAGCGTGCGGCCATATTGATATCATGCAGAACGGCAACCACCGTCAGGCCGCGCTCCTGGCTCAGGCGATGAATCAGCGCCAGCACGTCCACCTGATGGGCAATATCCAGCGCGGAGGTGGGTTCATCGAGCAATAAACAGCGGCTATCCTGCGCCACCAGCATGGCAATCCACGCCCGCTGACGTTCACCGCCGGACAGGCTATCCACCAGACGATGCGCAAACGGCTTCAACCCAACCAGGCTAATTGCCTCATCGACCAGCTCGCGGTCGGCCACGCCAAAGCGCCCTAATGCCCCATGCCACGGATAGCGGCCAATCGCTACCAGCTCGCGAACCGTCATCCCCTCAGCGGCCGGGAGCTGCTGGGGAAGATAGGCGACCTGACGGGCGAAAGCTTTGCTGCTCCAGCTGTCCAGCGGCTGCGAGTTAAGCAGGATCTCGCCGTCCGAGGGCTTCTGGTGGCGACCCAGCATTTTCAGCAGCGTCGATTTACCAGAACCGTTGTGACCAATCAGACCGGTCACTTTTCCCACCGGGAAGGTGATGGAAAGCGGATGAAGCAACGTGCGACCGGGCACGCGGAAGGTCACATCAGTGAGGCTAAAAGTGGTGTCGGGCTGAAGGTGTTTATCCTGCATGGTAGCCATCTTAGTGAAGGGCACGGCGAACCGTGCCCGGGAGACAAGTTAGAAGCGGAAGGTCGCGGTAGCAACCACCTGACGTTCAGCGCCCCAGTAGCATGCATAGTCACGGTAGCAGCTTGAGACATACTCACGGTTGAACAGGTTGTTGACGTTCACAGCCACGGAAGAGCCAGGCAAGCCGAATCGAGCCAGATCGTACTTAACCATAGCATCGGCAACGGTATAGCTCGGCACGTTAAACGTCTCGTTCACCTGCGGGCCGGAAGCATAGAAGCTGGACGTTGCGCCGACATAACGAGCACCAGCCCCGAAGGTGAATCCACTCAGTGCGGTTTCGTGGAAGGTGTAATCAGCCCACAGGGAGGCCATATTACGTGGCACTTCTGCCGGGCGTTTACCCTGATACAGCGTGTCATGAGTATATTCAGCATCAGTGTAGGTGTAAGAAGCGGTCAGGTTGATATTCGCGCTAACGGCGGCTTTGGCTTCGAGCTCCAGGCCACGGGAGCGAATTTCTCCCCCCTGAACACTAAAGGCATTATCGTTAGGGTCGACAGTTAAGTTCTTGTCTTTCGTCAGATGATAAACGGCAGCGGTGACCGTGACCGGCATGTCTTTAGGTACGTATTTCACGCCAGCTTCGTACTGTTTACCTTTAGACGGATCGAATGGCTTACCTTGTTTGGTTGAGCCTGACACCGGTTCAAAGGATTCGCTGTAGCTCACGTAAGGAGAGATGCCATTATCGAACAGATAATTCAGGCCACCACGCCACGTGAATTGGTTATCGCTAACTTCAGCCAATGTTCCTGAGGAGCGCGTAAACGTAGACGTTTTAGCAAAATCATATCGGCCACCCAGCGTCAGAACGAACCGGTTCCACTCCGCCTGATCCTGCATGTAAAGTCCCGTCTGCTGCTGACGGTTAATGACTGCATAAGGGAAGTTAGTCACAACGTTCGCGTTGCCGTACTGCGGATTACTCATGCTAAGTGGGTCTGCAGAGCCATACATAGCGTCAATGTCGTTGCGCATACGCATGTAATCAACGCCGGTCAGCAGGGTATGGTCAACCGCCCCTGTGGCGAATTTAGCCTGCGCCTGAGTATCTACTGAGAAGTTATTGAGGTCTTCGTCAGAACGAACGTAGGCACGGCTAATCTGTCCTGGAGCGACATAGCCATTCCCGTAAACGGAATCATAGAGCGTGTGAATACGCGTATAGCGAAGATTCTGGCGAACGGTCCAGGTATCGTTGAACTCGTGCGCGAAGCTATAGCCAACCATTTGCTGGCGACGAGACATTTTGTTGTCTCTCTCACCTTCATTGAAATCGGTAGGCAATTTGTGAGAGCTGCCGTTGGCATCAACGTAAGGAACAACCGTGCCCTGGCGAGGAAGCCAGCCGTAATAACCCGCGTTAGGATCGCTTTGGAAGTTACTCAGGAAGGTGAAATCTGTTTTGTCATCAGGGCGCCAGCTAAAGGATGGGGCAATAGCGTAGCGGTTTGATTTGACCATTTCTTGCTGGGCATTTTCGCTGCGGCCTAAGCCAGTCAGGCGGTAGGAGAATTCACCGTTATCATCCAGCGCATCGCTGAAGTCAAAACCGGTTTGCCACAGGTTGTTAGTGCCCATCTTAAACTGAATTTCGTGCAGCGGCTCGGTAGTCGGGCGCTTGCTGACCATACTCACTACGCCGCCTGGATGGCTTTTACCATAAAGCACAGACACAGGGCCACGCAGCAGCTCAACACGTTCCAGGAAATAAGGATCCATAGAAGCTTCAGAGTAGTTATCTCCCTGCAGTTTCATGCCATCCAGATATTGGTTAGTGTTAACGGTCGAAGATGTCGTGAAACCACGAATGGAGACCACGTCATAAGTTGAAGAACTTCCGCGAGTAGAGAACACGCCAGGCGTGTAATCCAGGGCTTCTTTCACCGTCTGCGGCTGACGGGTATCCATCTCTTCGCGGGTCACCACCGAAATAGACTGCGGGGTCTTTTCAATCGGGGTATCGGTTTTGGTCGCCGTGGCGCTGCGCTTGGCGGCGATGGTTGGCGATGGCCCCCATGCGCTTTCGGCCGGCACCCCGGTGGCAGAAACGGTAATTGTGTCTTCTTTTTTGGTCGTGCCGGTATCCGCCGCGAAGCTATTTGCGCTGACGGTGCCCACCGCCGCCGCCACGAAAAGGGCAAGCTTACGGACAGGTTTTTTGGCTGGCTGACCAGGGAGTGAACGCGCCATGATATTTTCTCTGGTGAAGTAGTAAATGATAACGTAAACGATAATTATTATTATGCCCGCAGGATAATAGACGAAACGTTTGCTGCATAGCAAGTGCTTCACATCCGTGCGGATACTAAGGGAATAAGAAATAACCTGATGGTTTATGAGGTGTTATTCAGGTGTGAAATTTAAGATAAGGAACGCCTTATCGCGGGCAATAAGGCGAAAAAAAACCTCTCCCGTTTCGGGGAGAGGTTTAGGCTGAAGCTAAACTTAATTACTGCCGAACATATCCTTAATCCAGCCCGCAACGCCGTCGCTTTTCTGTTCCTGAGCGGGTTGTTGCTGCTGCTGAGGCTGCTGCTGCGGTTGTTGCTGCGGCTGCTGGCCTGCTGGAGCCTGGCTGAACGGATTAGCAGACTGCTCTTCCTGCTGGCTCTGCTGGCAGAGCGCACTCGGGTTCGTCGTCCAGACCGGCAGAACGCGATCGCCACCGCCGCTGCACTGGAAGTAGCCCGCACCGTTCACGCTCATATCAACGATATCTTCCGGCTGAGTCAGATCCAGCGGGATCGGTGACTGGTTCGCCAGATAACGCTGATACAGCGACATCGCCCCGCTGGCGCCATACAGCTTGGTCGGCTGGTTGTTATCGCGGCCGACCCAGGTAATGGTCACTTCACGACCGTCAATGCCGGCAAACCAGGTATCGACGTTGTTGTTGGTGGTACCGGTTTTCCCCGCCAGGTGCAGGTTCGGGTACTTCCCGCCCAGCGCACGTCCCGTACCGCGAGCCACCACCTGCTGCATACCAAACAGCGTCAGGTAAGCCGCCTGCGCAGGCACTGCCTGTTCCGCCTGCGGGAAGCTCTGGTACAGCACGGTACCGTCTTCGGCAATCACCGAACGCAGCGCGGAGAGCGTGGCGCGGTTACCGCCGCTGGCGATAGTCTGGAACGCCTGCGCGACCTGGATAGGCGTCAGGTTCAGCGCCCCCAGGATCATCGCCGGCACCGGACTAAGCTGATCTTTTGGCACCCCAAGCTTGGTCCAGGTATCGGTAATAGCCGGTAAGCCAAGCGTCATGCCGAGGTTAACGGTCGGGACGTTCATCGAGCGCGTTAGCGCATCAACCAGCATCACCTGCCCGCTATACTGATGGTTATCGTTCTGCGGCGACCACACCTGGCCATTCGACAGCTTGATCCCAACCGGGGCATCGGCAAGCCAGGTATTCAGGCGGAATTTATCCGGCTGGCTCAGCGCCGTCAGATAAGTGGCCGGTTTTGCCAGCGAGCCAATCGAACGACGAGCCTGCAGCGCACGGTTAAAGCCGGCAAACTGAGGCTCAGCCCCGCCGACAACCGCACGAACTTCACCGGTAAAGCGGTCAACAATGACCATTGCCGCTTCCAGATCGTTCAGCTTACGGGAAGCACGCAGCACCGGCACGCCTTCGGTCACCGCTTTTTCCGCCGCATCCTGAGACACGGAGTCAAAGGTGGTGAAGATCTTCACGCCGGACAGGTCTTTCACCTTGTCGCCCAGCTTGTCCTGAAGCTCCTGACGCACCATCTGCATAAAGGCTGGCTGTGGGGAAATAACGCCCCCGCGAGGCTGCACGCCCAGAGGACGAGCGCTCAGCATGTCATACAGCTCCTGATCGATAACCTTTTGTTCCTGCAGCAGGCGCAGGACCAGGTTACGGCGTTCAAGCGCCAGCTTCGGATTACGCCACGGGTTATAGAGCGACGCGCCCTTAACCATGCCCACCAGCAGCGCCTGCTGGTCGAGGCTAAGCTCTTCCACCGGACGGCCGAAGTAATAAAGGCTTGCCAGCGGGAAGCCACGAATCTGATCGTCGCCGCTCTGGCCGAGGTATACCTCGTTCAGATACAGCTCAAGGATGCGATCTTTGTCGTAGCGGGCGTCCATGATCAGTGCCATGTAGGCTTCGTTAGCCTTACGCCACAGCGTGCGCTGGTTGCTCAGGAAGAGGTTTTTCACCAGTTGCTGAGTCAGCGTACTGCCGCCCTGCACCGCACGCCCGGCCGTCAGGTTAGCGACAACGGCGCGGCCAATGGAGTAAATGCTGATCCCGTCGTGCTCATAGAAATGACGGTCTTCGGTGGCGATAAGCGTGTCTACCAGCAGATCCGGGAAACCGGAGCGCGGCACGAACAGGCGCTGCTCGCCGTTTGGCGAAGAGAGCATGGTTATCAGGCGCGGGTCGAGGCGGAAGATCCCGAAGCTGCGGTTATTATCCATGTTCTGGATAGATTCCAGGTGGCCACCGTCAAACACCAGGCGCGCGCGAATCTGCCCTTCTTTACCATCCGGGAAGTCAAACGGACGGCGAATCAGCTCGATGTTGTTCCCCTGCACGGTGAACTCGCCCGGACGCGTCATGCTCGACACCTGCCGATACTGAGTCGCTTCCAGCAGCTTCACCATCTCCGCTTTGCTGTAAGGCATATCCGGCTCAAGGTTCACCATGCGGCCGTAGACCGCCGCCGGAAGCTGCCAGACTTTGCCGTCAATACGGCTGCGGATCTGCTGATCGAGGTACACGCCGTAAATAACCAGCACCACAAAGAAGATGATCGCCAGCTTCACCAACAGCCAGAAGAAACGGCGTTTTTTCGACGGGCGGCCCGATCCTTTCCCCTTACCTTTTCCCTTACGCGGCGGCATTGGTTCCTCGTCTTCGTAGTCATCGTCTTCGTACTCGTCGTCGTAATCCTCTTCCTTGAGTCGACGACGGCTCACCTTCTCTTTCGCCGGACGCGTTGGTTTTCCTTTACGTCCAATAGGCTCGCGGTCATTCCCCGCCATGCATCTTCTCCACAAAAGTTCAGGCGCAAAGGCCCGATTCTCCGTTCTTCCGCGCAATGCGAAAGAAGAAATCTCTCAAAAAAACAGCCAGACATTCTTATCAGGAATGTCTTTTCATGTTTGCTCCCTCTCCCTTTAGGAGTGGGTTGGCGCTCTCAGGAATACTTCTTCGTGCGCCGGGTCGGCGCGGTATTCGCCGGATCGTCCGGCCAGACATGTTTTGGGTAGCGCCCCTTCATCTCTTTTTGTACTTCACGCCAGGCCCCGTTCCAGAACGCCGTTAAATCACGAGTTATCTGCAGCGGCCGCTGCGCCGGAGATAATAGCTCAAGCACCAGCGGAACGCGCCCCTCGGCAATGCAGGGCGTTTGGGCTTCACCAAACATTTCCTGAATACGCACCGCCAGCACCGGCGGATTTTCGCTGTCGTAGCGAATCGCAATCTGGCTTCCGGTCGGCACAGTGTAATGAGTTGGCAGGGCACTATCCAGCCGTTGACGCATCGGCCAGGCAAGCAAGTTGCTTAGCGCCCGGCTAAGGTCGATATTTTTCAGCGCCCGCAGCGAGTGCACGCCGCGCATTTCCGGCAGCAGCCAGTCTTCGAGCGTTGTCAGCAGCGATTCATCGTCTACCGCAGGCCACTTCTGCTCCGGCAGCCAGCGAGCGGCACAGGCCAGGCGTAAACGCAGTTGCTGAGCCGAAACCGACCACTCGAGCAGCCCAAGCCCGCGCTCACGGATCCCGTTTAAGATCGCCTGCTGCATTTCTTCTTCTGAAGGCTTCGCTAACAGCTGGGTTTTCACCACCAGCCTGCCGATTTGCCGACGGCGATACGCTTTTAACGATCCCCGCTCTTCATCCCACTCCACCGAATCACTTTCCGTCAGCAGGTGCGGCATGCGCGCGACAAGCTCTTCAACATCCAGCGGCAGCGCAAGCAGGATACGGGCATCCGGCGACTGGCTGCCCTGCAGCAGCAGAGGGGCAATCAGCCATTCATGCCGCGTCATGGCGTCGTCCTGCTCCAGCATAGCGCCCATCCCGTTCGCCAGCTGATAGCGGCCTTCAGCCCCACGCCGCCGGGCGATACGATCGGCAAATCCGCTGGCCAGCAGCGGCATAACCAGCGAGATATCCGGCTCGCCGCCTCGCCCGTTCATTCTTTTCAGTAACTGAGTGGCTCTCTGCCGCCAGTTGCCGTTCCTGCTGTCGAAAAAAGACCGCAAATCACCGCCGCCCTGAGTACGCGGCGGCTCTTCGAGGATCGCCGCAAGCCATGCGGCGGTGGCCTGCTCATCCGCCGTTTTTGCCGTCACCAGCATTGAGGCGAGGCGCGGGTCGTTGCCCATCTGCGCCATTTTTTGCCCTTGCGCGGTTAACCGATGCTGCTCGTCCACGGCGCCTAGCTGATGCAGGAGACGGCTGGCGGCCGTCAGGTTTACGTCCGGCGGAACATCAAGCCAGGTCAGCTGACGCACATCCTGACAGCCCCACTGCAGCAGCTCCAGCAGCAGGCCGGACAGATCGCTTTGTAAGATTTCCGGTTCGCTTTGCGCCGCCGCACGTTCAGCCTGTTCGGCGGCAATCAGGTGCAGACAAATACCCGGCTCCAGACGCCCGGCGCGCCCTGCCCGCTGGGTCATAGAAGCCTGGCTCACGCGCTGGGTTACCAGGCGAGTCAGCCCGGTGCGGGCATCAAAACGCGCGACGCGCTCCTGGGCCGCATCCACCACCAGGCGGATCCCTTCGATAGTCAGGCTGGTCTCAGCAATGTTAGTCGCCAGAACCACCTTACGCGTTCCCGCAGCGGCGGGCAGAATCGCCTTACGCTGCTCGCTCAGGGGCAACGCGCCGTACAGCGGGCAAAGCTGAACGTCGCTTGCCACACGCTCTCTGAGCTGCTCCTGCACGCGCTGAATTTCACCCACGCCGGGTAAAAACAGCAGCAGCGATCCGGACTCTTCACGCATCAATCCCGCCACCGCGCTCGCTACGGCTTCATCAAAGCGCTGATGCGCCGGCAGCGCCATGTAACGACGCTCAACCGGGAAAGCCCTGCCCTCGGAGGTAATGACCGGCGCATCCGGCAGGCATTGCTGCAGGCGTTGATTGTCCAGCGTCGCGGACATAATCAGGATCTTAAGGTCATCGCGCAGCCCGGCCTGCACGTCAAGCAGCAGGGCCAGGGCGAGATCGGCCTGCAGGCTTCGCTCGTGGAACTCATCGAGGATCACAAGCCCAATGCCGCTCAGCTCGGGATCCTGTTGGATCAGCCGCGTTAAAATCCCTTCGGTAACGACCTCAAGGCGAGTATTCGGCCCCACGCAACTGTCGGCACGCATCCGGTAACCGACGGTTTCGCCCGGTTTTTCCCCCAATAATTCGGCCAGCCTTTGAGCAACGTTGCGCGCGGCAAGGCGACGAGGTTCAAGCAGCAAAATGCGGCCTTCCAGATTACTCTGCTGAAGGATTTGCAGCGGCAGCCAGGTAGATTTACCTGCGCCGGTAGGGGCATTGAGCAAAATTTGCGGGGCATACTCGAGCGCTTTCAGCACTTCCGGTAGTACGGCCGCAACCGGTAATGAGGACACAAACGGCTCCAAAGGGTTAACATCAGCAGTCGCGCATTGTAGCATCCCGCCAAACCATAACCGAGAGACAACCATGGCCGAGAGTCGTCGCCTGTTTTTTGCCCTGACGTTACCGTCCGAGGTTCAGCAGCAGATTATCCACTGGCGTGCAGCCGAGTTTCCGCCGGATGCTGGCCGCCCGGTCGCCGCGGCCAATCTGCACCTCACGCTGGCGTTTTTAGGGGATGTTTCCGACGAAAAGCGTCAGGCGCTTTGCCGACTCGCGGGCCGTATTCGCCAGCCTGGCTTTACCCTGCGTCTGGATGATGCCGGGCAGTGGTTACGCTCAAGCGTCGTCTGGCTGGGCCCGCGCCAGGCTCCGCGCGGCTTATTGCAGCTGGCCAATATGTTACGCTCCCAGGCCGCACGCAGCGGCTGCTACCAGTCTCCGCAGCCGTTTCATCCTCACGTCACGCTGTACCGCAGCGCCCTTCGTTCCGCCGCGCTCCCGGCGCCGGGCTTCAGCTGGCAGTTCCAGGTCAATGAGTTTTCACTGTACGAATCCCTTTTTGAACGGGGAAGAACCCGCTATCAGGTGCTAGAAAACTGGCCGCTGACTAATAAGGAAGAGTAGATGGAATTTTCACCCGCACTGCAGCCCGCCACCCTCATCAAACGCTATAAACGCTTTCTGGCTGACGTAGTAACCGCCGAGGGCGAAACCATGACGCTGCATTGCCCTAATACCGGCGCAATGACCGGCTGCGCCACTCCCGGTGATACCATCTGGTACTCCACTTCCGCCAGCGCAACGCGTAAATACCCCCATACATGGGAGCTTACGCAGACGCAAAAGGGTGAGATAATTTGCGTCAATACGTTACGTGCGAACGCGCTGGTCAAAGAGATGCTGACGACGGTTCCTCCCGCAGAACTTACGGGCTATAGCGCGATACAGGCCGAAGTTAAATACGGTGAAGAACGCAGTCGAATTGACTTTATGTTACAAGCGAGTAACAAGGTTAACTGCTATATTGAAGTGAAATCAGTCACGTTACTTGAGCAGGATAAAGGCTATTTTCCCGATGCCGTTAGCCTGCGGGGTCAGAAGCATTTAAGAGAGTTAATGAATGTGGTTCAGCAAGGAGAGCGCGCGGTGCTACTGTTTGCGGTATTGCATTCTGCTATAAATAGCGTCTCGCCAGCCCGCCACATTGATGAAAAGTATGCGCGGCTGTTAACCGAGGCGCAGCAGTGTGGGGTTGAAATTATCGCCTGGAAGGCAGAACTTTCTGCCGAAGGGATGACTCTAACTACGCCGTTGCCTGTCTATTTATGAAAGCATCTGGTTAAGGACAGATAACGTATTGTCTTTTTTATAGTCGGGTCGTTTCGCAAATAAGCTTTTCTTCACACGGTTGTCAAGAGAGGAGTTTATATAATTGCCATCCTGAAAAGCATCTGCTATTTATAGCGGCCTGATTTTACCCCGACAGGGGACCGATAAGTGCGTGTTAAGGAGAAACAACATGCAAGAAGGGCAAAAGCGTAAAACATCGTCCCTGAGTATTCTCGCCATCGCTGGGGTGGAGCCATACCAGGAGAAAACGGGCGAAGAGTACATGAACGAAGCCCAGCTGTCGCACTTCAAGCGCATTCTTGAAGCATGGCGTAATCAGCTCATGGACGAGGTAGATCGCACCGTTTCGCATATGCAGGATGAAGCAGCTAACTTCCCGGACCCGGTTGACCGTGCAGCCCAGGAAGAAGAGTTCAGCCTCGAATTGCGTAACCGCGATCGTGAACGCAAGCTGATCAAAAAGATCGAAAAAACGCTCAAGAAAGTGGAAGACGAAGATTTCGGCTACTGCGAATCCTGCGGTGTAGAAATCGGCATTCGTCGCCTTGAAGCACGTCCGACGGCTGATTTGTGTATCGACTGCAAAACGTTGGCAGAAATCCGCGAAAAACAGATGGCCGGCTAACGGCTCTCGGAAATGCCAGACCTCTATGGCGGGAGACTCTCCCGCCATATTACTTTATTGCTCCCCGAAAACATGTCAGCTCAACTCTATATTGGCCGTTTTGCCCCTTCACCTTCCGGTGAACTGCATTTTGGCTCACTGATAGCCGCCCTCGGCAGCTACCTCCAGGCTCGCTCGCAGCAGGGCCGCTGGCTGGTACGCATCGAAGATATCGATCCTCCCCGTGAAGTCCCCGGCGCCGCCGACACCATCCTCAAACAGCTTGAGCACTATGGGCTGCACTGGGATGGCGAAGTGCTGTGGCAGTCTCAGCGCCACGACGCCTATCGCGCCGCGCTGGAGTGGCTCCAGCAGCAGGGGCTGAGCTATTACTGCACCTGCACCCGGAGCCGTATTCAGCAGATTGGCGGTTTCTACGACGGCCATTGCCGGACGTTGGGCCACGGGCCGCAAAATGCGGCGATGCGGCTGATGCAAGACAATCCGGTGCTCAGCTTCCATGACGGCCTGCGCGGGCAGCTGAACGCGGACGTTGCTCTGGCGCGGGAAGATTTCATCATTCACCGCCGCGACGGCCTGTTCGCCTATAATCTGGCTGTCGTCGTCGACGACCACTTTCAGGGCGTGACGGAAATCGTGCGCGGCGCGGACCTGATTGAGCCAACGGTAAGACAAATCTCGCTGTATCAGCAATTTGGCTGGCCCGCCCCGGGCTATATTCATCTGCCGCTGGCGCTGAATGATCAAGGCGCTAAGCTATCGAAACAGAATCACGCGCCGGCGCTGCCGCAGGGCGATCCTCGCCCTTTACTGGTAGAAGCGCTGCGCTTTTTAAATCAACAAGTAGCGGGCGACTGGCAGGATCTGACGCTGGAAAGCCTGCTCGAACAAGCCGTGGTTAACTGGTCGCTTGATAAGGTGCCGGTGAATACATCATTCTCAAATGCCCCGCACTGAGCTATGATTAGCCGCTGTTTTTTTTGTCCCTATGATTGACACTGCCGAGGTGGACTATTTTTACCCGAGTCGCTAATTTTTGCCGCAAGGTGCTTAACCGCGATGACGTCGTGGTCGAGGAGAATGAAATTCTCCCGCACATTACTGTTATCCCGCGCGATCAGCACGCTATTTCCCGCAAAGATATCAGTGAAAATGCCCTCAAGGTGCTTTACCGTTTGAACAAAGCAGGCTACGAGGCTTACCTCGTCGGCGGCGGTGTCCGCGACCTGCTGCTGGGCAAAAAACCGAAAGATTTCGACGTCACCACCAGCGCGACCCCGGATCAGGTGCGTAAGCTGTTCCGTAACTGCCGCCTGGTCGGCCGCCGCTTCCGTCTGGCTCACGTGATGTTTGGGCCGGAGATCATCGAAGTGGCCACCTTCCGTGGTCACCATGAAGAACAGCAGTCCGACGACCGTCAGACCTCGCAGCGCGGCCAGAACGGTATGCTGCTGCGTGACAACATCTTTGGTTCTATCGAAGAAGATGCCCAGCGTCGCGACTTTACCATCAACAGCCTTTACTACAGCGTGGCCGATTTCTCGGTACGCGACTACGTCGGCGGGCTGAACGACCTGAACAAAGGCATCATCCGCCTGATTGGCGATCCGGAAACGCGCTACCGCGAAGACCCGGTTCGTATGCTGCGTGCGGTGCGCTTTGCCGCCAAGCTGAACATGACTATCAGCCCGGAAAGCGGCGAGCCGATTCCTCGCCTGGCGACGCTGCTTAACGATGTGCCAGCGGCGCGCTTATTTGAAGAGTCGCTCAAACTCCTGCAGGCCGGGTATGGTTTTGAAACTTACCAGCTACTGCGTGAGTATCAGCTGTTCCAGCCGCTGTTCCCAATCATCTCCCGCTATTTTACCGAGCAGGGCGACAGCCCAATGGAGCGCATCATTGCGCTGGTGCTGAAGAATACCGATAACCGCATTCACAACGATATGCGCGTGAATCCGGCGTTCCTGTTCGCGGCAATGTTCTGGTATCCGCAACTGGAAATGGCGCAGAAAATAGCCCAGGAAAGCGGCCTCGCCTACTACGATGCCTTTGCGCTGGCGATGAATGAAGTGCTGGATGAAGCCTGCCGTGCGCTGGCGATCCCAAAACGCATCACCACGCTGGTACGTGATATCTGGGGCCTGCAGCTTCGTCTGTCGCGCCGTCAGGGCAAACGCGCCTGGAAGCTGATGGAGCATCCTAAATTCCGTGCGTCTTACGATCTGCTGGCGCTGCGTGCAGAGGTTGAGAACAACCAGGAACTGCTGCGTCTGACCAAATGGTGGGGCGAATTCCAGGTGGCGGCACCGCCAATGCAAAAAGATATGCTGAACGACCTTGGCGATGAACCCGCCGCGCGCCGCCGGACGCGTCGCCCGCGCAAACGTGCGCCACGCCGCGAAGGCAGCGCATGACCCTCGCGTATATCGCGCTGGGCAGTAACCAGGCGTCACCGCTGGAGCAGGTTTCTTCAGCTCTTGACGCCCTTGCCGCCATTCCACAAAGCCGAATGGTGGCAACTTCTTCGTTTTACCGCACTCCCCCGCTGGGCCCGCAGGATCAGCCAGATTATCTGAATGCTGCCGTGGTTCTTGATACCGACCTGTCCGCCGAAGCCCTGTTAGACCATACTCAACGTATCGAACTTGAACATGGCCGCGTTCGCAAAGAAGATCGCTGGGGACCGCGTACGTTAGATCTCGATCTTATGCTGTTTGGCGATGAGGTGATGCACACCGACCGTCTGACCGTGCCCCATTACGATATGAAGAACCGTGCGTTTATGCTGGTTCCGCTACTGGAAATAGCACCTGAATGCCGCTTTCCTGACGGGCAATCTGTTGCTGAGATACTGGTTCGCCTCTCTCAGGAGGGCATCACCCGCTGGTAAACAGCGCGCCCGTATCCTGTTCAAACCTTTCTCCGGGGATGATGATGAAACCCACTACCACCTCCACCCTGCGTAAGCTCAAGCAGGACAAAAAGAAATTCGCCACCCTTACCGCCTATGACTTTAGCTTCGCCAGGCTGTTTGCTGACGAAGGCATTGGCGTATTGTTGGTTGGCGATTCACTGGGCATGACGGTTCAGGGCCACGACTCCACGCTGCCGGTCACGGTGGAAGACATTGCCTACCACACCCGGGCAGTTCGCCGCGGTGCACCAAATTGCCTGCTGCTGGCCGACCTGCCGTTTATGGCCTACGCCACGCCGGAGCAGGCATTTGCCAATTCCGCAGAGGTGATGCGCGCCGGGGCCAACATGGTGAAAATCGAGGGCGGACGCTGGCTGGCTGAGACGGTGAAAATGCTGACCGAACGCGCTGTCCCGGTCTGTGGCCACCTTGGACTCACCCCGCAGTCAGTGAACATTTTCGGCGGTTATAAAGTGCAGGGCCGCGACGAACAGGCGGCTCAAACGCTGCTGGACGACGCCCTGGCGCTGGAAGCTGCTGGTGCCCAGCTGTTGGTGCTGGAATGCGTGCCGGTGGAACTGGCAAAACGCGTTACCGAAGCCCTTTCTATCCCGGTGATTGGCATTGGCGCGGGCAACGTCACGGACGGGCAAATTCTGGTGATGCATGATGCCTTCGGGATAACCGGCGGCCACATTCCTAAATTTGCGAAGAATTTCCTTGCTGAGACCGGTGATATTCGTGCCGCGGTGCGCCAGTACATTAATGAAGTCGAGTCCGGCAGCTATCCGGACAACGAACACAGTTTCTACTGACAGGAGATAGGTTGTGCTAATTATCGAAACGTTACCGCTGCTGCGTCAGCAGATTCGCCGCTGGCGCCAGGAAGGCAAGCGCATCGCCCTGGTGCCGACCATGGGCAACCTGCACGATGGGCATATGACGCTGGTTGAAGAAGCCAAAGCCGTTGCCGATGTGGTAGTGGTCAGTATTTTCGTCAATCCGATGCAGTTTGACAGGCCTGACGATTTAGCCCGCTACCCGCGCACGCTGCAGGAAGACTGCGAGAAGCTGAACCGCCGCAAGGTGGATATGGTCTTCGCGCCTGCGCCGGTGGATGTTTATCCGCAGGGCCTCGACACGCAAACCTTTGTGGATGTGCCGGGGATCTCCACCATGCTGGAAGGTGCCAGTCGTCCTGGGCATTTCCGTGGCGTGTCCACCATCGTCAGCAAGCTGTTCAACCTGGTTCAGCCCGACGTTGCCTGCTTCGGCCAGAAGGATTATCAGCAGCTGGCGCTGATCCGTAAGATGGTTGCCGATATGGGCTATGACATTGAGATCGTCGGCGTGCCTACCGTGCGCGCTAAAGACGGCCTGGCGCTCAGCTCCCGCAATGGTTATCTGACCGCCGACCAGCGTAAAATCGCCCCAGGCTTAAGCAAAGTAATGAACAATCTTGCCGACAAGCTGCGCAGCGGCGATCGTGATACCGAAGAGATGTTGATCCTTGCGGCGACCGAACTAAACGAAAAAGGCTTCCGTTCAGACGACCTGCAAATCCGTGACGCAGACACGCTTCTGGAGCTGTCGCCAGAAAGCAAAAGCGCGGTGATCCTGATGGCAGCCTGGCTTGGTCAGGCGCGACTGATTGATAACGTTACCGTCGATTTGGCGCAGTAGACAGCCTAAATAAAAAGGGCAATACTGCCTCGAATATCCACGGCGCTGAGGATCTCAGCGCTTTTTAAGCCCAGTAACAAAGGTTCAAGTTTATGATTCGCACCATGCTGCAAGGCAAGTTACACCGCGTCAAAGTGACTCAGGCGGACTTGCATTACGAAGGCTCCTGCGCCATCGATCAGGACTTCCTTGAGGCGGCAGGCATTCTGGAATATGAGGCCATCGACATCTACAACGTCACCAACGGGAAGCGTTTCTCTACCTACGCTATCGCCGGTGAACGTGGCTCTAAAATCATCTCCGTTAACGGCGCGGCGGCACACTGTGCTGACGTCGGTGACATTCTGATTATCGCCAGCTACGTCACCATGCCGGACGAACAGGCACGCAGCTGGCAGCCAAAAGTAGCCTACTTTGACGGTGAGAATGAGATGAAACGTCTCGCGAAAGCGGTGCCGGTTCAGGTAGCGTAATAATCCCCCCGCCCTAACCCTCTCCTCACGTGGGAGAGGGAATCGAACGCCCCCACTTTAGCTCACGCCTCAGGCTGATTGGTAATCGTCCTCGACATCGTCTCCAGCGAATCCGTCCTCATAATATAAAGCCGCTTCAGCAAGAACGGATTATCGCCCGGCTTCACCTTGCCACGCACCGTCGTAACCGCCATATGGAAACCTGCGTCATTCGCCGCTTTCACCGCGGTATCGTTATAGCCGCCAAACGGATAGGACAGGTAAAGCACGTGCGGATTGAACTGCGACAGCGCGCGGCGCGAGTGCTCAAAATCAAACAGAATATTGTGATAACTGCGGCTCAGAAGGATCGGGCGGCGATAGTTATCGACACGGTGCAGGAAATGGGTATGCGACTGGATATCAAAGACGCTTTGGATCGCCTCCAGCTCGGAAATGCTCATAAACTGTAGCGATTTTGGGTTCCACGGCTGCGGATGGCGCTTGATCCGTGACGAGATAATGTAAGCCGTCGCTTTGAAGTCGTACTGCTTGAGAATCGGAAACGCGTAGCGATAAACCGACTTCAGCCCGTCATCAAAGGTGATGACCACCGAACGAGCCGGAAGGTTCATGCGGTTACGCACATAGCCTTCAAGCTGGTACATCGTCAGCGTGGTGTAGCCCATATCGCGTAGCCAGGTCATCTGGTTGCTGAAGGCGACCACCGAAGTCGTGGTGGAGGTGTGGCGGAAACGGGTATTTTCCTCATCACGCAGAATATGATGATAGGTCAGGACCGGAATGCCGTTATCGGGCTGTGCGTCCAGGCTGCTGACGTAGCCCAGGCGGTTGCCGATGCGAATCTGATACCAGGTCTGGTTCAGGCGATCTTTCAGCTTGCCGATGATCGGGTAGCGGAGATTATCCGCCAGGGTGCCAAACACCGCTGAAGAGGTGACGGGCTCGTTATAGATAGCCACATCGCGGAAGGTTATCAGGTTTTGGTTACTCAACGGCTTATTCAGATCGCCCAGCCGGTCTTCCACCCGCTGCTTACCCTTTACCGGGCCAAGATGCGCCTTGTCGATAAACCCGGTACCGAAGCCAAAGTTAAATTCATAGTAATCCGCCACCGTTGGCACGACGGCCAGGATCTGGCCCTGCCCAATTCTGCCGACGGAAATCACGCTATCCCCCACCTGCGCCCAGATGTCGGCATCTTCAGTGGTTTGCATATATTGGGCGGGCGTGTCGTGGCTACTGAGCAGGCTGGCCTGGGCGGTACCGATGCTGATGACCAGCATGACGCAATAAACGAGGCGAGTTAACATGGCAAATTAGTCAGTTTTTTGTCGGGAAGACGGAAGGAATTCATTATTTTAGCAAAAGCTGAGTGAATACCAACCTGAATAGATAAATGCCCTCAATATCTGTGCAGCAATACGAAGGGCGGATTCTTTTGCTGCTGATGCCAGAGGCTGGTTACCCCTTCCCCACCTTGCTCCACAATGAGCCGGCGAAACGCCTCGCTGGTGACGTTTTCACGCTGTTCCAGCATGGCTAACAGCAGCGGAAGCGTCACGCCAGAGATGACTTCGCAGTGCTCATGCTTATGGTTCATCAGCGCTGCGGTCCGATACGGCGCTTCACCGGTAATGTCGGTCAGAAAGATGACGCCGTCGCCCGAGTCGCAATGGTGGAGCGCATCGCACATCATCCGGCTCAGCATATTGGTGCTTAATCCTTCCCAGAAATTAACCGCACTGCACTGCGGCTGCGGACCAAAACGCTGCTCGATGGCATCCAGCATCTTTTGTGCGTAGTCGTCGTGTCCGGCAATGACCCAACCCAGCATAAAGCATCTCCTGTTAATGGAGCGACAGTGTGCCAGAACGTCGAATAAGTAGCCTGATGCGCATCAATATGGAGTAAAAAAAATCCCCCTAAAGAGGGGGATTCAGACGGGAGTATCAGGTACGCAGACCGCGACCGCGCTGGATGAGGTACCAGCACAGCAGGTAGAACACGACGATAAAGATGGCCAGCACTCCAACGGTGGTCACCAGCGGCACATCGGTAATGCCCAGGAAACCAAAGCGGAAGCCGCTGATCATATAAACAATCGGGTTCAGGTGCGACAGCGCCTGCCAGAACGGCGGCAGCAGGGTCAGGGAGTAAAACACCCCACCCAGATAGGTCAGCGGCGTCAGCACGAAGGTCGGGATCAGGCTGATGTCATCAAAGGTTTTGGCGAAGACCGCGTTCAGCAGGCCGGCCAGCGAGAATAACACCGCCGTCAGTACCAGCGTCAGCGCCACGAACAGCCAGGAATGCACCTGGAACGGCACGAAGAACAGCGACACCGCCGTCACCAGCACGCCCACACACAGCCCGCGCGCAACGCCGCCGCCGACATAACCCGCGATAATCACGTGCGTCGGCACCGGCGCCACCAGCAGCTCTTCAATGTTGCGCTGGAACTTGGCGCTAAAGAATGACGAAGCGACGTTGGCGTAAGCGTTGGTGATCACCGCCATCATGATCAGGCCCGGTACGATAAACTGCATATAGGTGAAGCCGTGCATTTCGCCGATACGCGAACCAATCAGGTTGCCGAAGATAATGAAATACAGGGTCATGGTGATGACCGGCGGAACCAGCGTCTGGATCCAGATACGGGCGAAGCGGTGAACCTCTTTGGTCCAAATGCTTTTCAGCGCCACCCAGTACAGCTGCATCATGACCGATCCCCTTGTTTACCGTTTACCAGCGTCACGAACAGCTCTTCGAGACGGTTAGCTTTGTTACGCATACTTTGCACCTGGATACCCTGCGCGCTGAGCTGGCTGAACACGCTGTTAATCCCTTGCTCCCGCAGTACTTCCACCTCAAGCGTGGAGGTGTCTACCAGGCGATACTGATAGCCATCCAGCTTAGGCAATGGGCTCTTCGGCGCCAGATCCAGGATGAAGGTTTCTGATTTCAGCTTGGAAAGCAGCGATTTCATGGAAGTGTTCTCTACCAGTTCACCGCGCTGGATAATGCCGATGTTGCGGCACAGCATTTCGGCCTCTTCCAGATAGTGGGTGGTCAGAATAATGGTGGTGCCTTTATCGTTAAGATCTTTCAGGAACCCCCACATTGAGCGGCGAAGTTCAATGTCTACGCCAGCGGTGGGTTCATCCAGAATCAGCAGCTTTGGCTCGTGCATCAGCGCGCGAGCAATCATCAGGCGGCGCTTCATCCCACCGGAAAGCATACGGGCACGTTCGTTGCGTTTTTCCCACAGATCGAGCTGTTTTAAATACTTTTCACTACGCGCTATCGCTTCGCTGCGCTCAACGCCGTAGTAGCCCGCCTGATGCACGACTATCTGCTGCACCGTCTCAAACGGGTTGAAGTTGAATTCCTGCGGGACCAGGCCGAGCTGGCGCTTGGCGTTAACCACGTCTTTTTGCAGGTCGTAACCAAACACCCGCACGCGGCCGGAGGTTTTATTCACCAGCGAGCTGATGATGCCGATAGTGGTGGATTTGCCCGCACCGTTAGGGCCGAGCAGCGCATAAAAATCGCCCGCCTCAACACGAAGATCTATGCCGCGCAGCGCCTGGACGCCACCGTGATAGGTTTTCGTTAACTGTTCCAGTTCCAATGCAATTGTCATGGATATTCGCTTACCTTATTCGGTACTTGTTTGAAAATTCGTTGAGTTACCCTATATTACCCCATCGCACTTCTCGGGTGACAGGCGTTAACCTCACATGAAAGATATTGATTCCCTTATCAGCAATAATGAACTTTGGTCAAAAATGCTGGTTGAGGAAGACCCCGGTTTCTTCGAAAGGCTTGCCCAGGCACAAAAACCCCGCTTTCTCTGGATTGGCTGCTCCGACAGCCGCGTTCCCGCTGAACGCCTTACCGGCCTGGAACCAGGCGAACTCTTCGTTCACCGCAACGTGGCAAACCTGGTTGTTCATACCGACCTGAACTGCCTTTCCGTTGTGCAGTACGCCGTAGACGTGCTTGAAGTTGAGCACATTATTATTTGCGGTCACTACGGATGCGGCGGCGTGCAGGCTGCGGTAGAGAACCCGGAGCTGGGCTTAATTAACAACTGGCTGCTGCACATTCGCGACCTGTGGTTCAAGCATAGTTCGCTCTTAGGGGAACTGGCACCGGAACAGCGGATGGATACGCTCTGTGAACTGAACGTCATGGAACAGGTGTACAACATCGGCCATTCCACCATCATGCAGTCAGCCTGGAAACGCGGCCAGAAGGTCACGGTTCACGGCTGGGTCTATGGGATTCACGACGGACGCCTGCGCGACCTCGAAGTGACGGCCACCAGCCGTGAGTCACTTGAGCAGGGTTACCGCAGCGGGATTTCCAATCTGAAAAATACCCACCATAGCCACCGGAATCGCGCAGCTTCGCAGTAATCCCGGCAAAAGTGGATAGCAAAAAGGGCCCTTAAGGCCCTTTTTTGTTAGCTAGCGACTTTTACTCGTCGAGCATAACCACTTTGCCGACGAACGGCAGGTGGCGATAGCGCTGGGCGTAGTCGATGCCGTAGCCCACAACGAACTCGTCCGGAATAGAGAAACCAACGTATTCAACGTTAACGTTCACTTCGCGGCGGGTTGGTTTGTCCAGCAGCGTACAAATGGCCAGAGATTTTGGCTCGCGCAGGCTCAGGATTTCACGCACTTTGCTCAGGGTATTGCCGGAGTCGATAATGTCTTCGACGATCAGCACGTCTTTCCCGCGAATGTCTTCATCCAGATCTTTGAGGATCTTCACGTCACGAGTGGTGGACATGCCGCTGCCGTAGCTGGAGGCGGTCATAAAATCGACTTCGTGGGATACCTGCACTTCACGGCACAGATCCGCCATGAACATAAATGAACCGCGCAGCAGACCTACCAGCACCATGTCACTGCCGCTGTCGCGATAGTGTTCGGTGATTTGACGACCCAGTTCAGCAACACGGGCTTTGATCTCCGCTTCCGGGATCATCACTTCAACAGTATGTTTCATATCTCTAACCATATGATTTAAAAACAAATCATTTAATGCTGGTGAACCTGCAGCCAACACAAAATATTGAGGCGAGGAGTATACCAGCAAATGGCCTTCACATCCGCACTTCAAAAAAAAGCCATAAATGTGACAACCATCACACTTGTTAATAACTATAATTAAATGCTATCAAACCTTTATGAGTGTGATAATTGTGAATACAAATAAAACCGGATCGCAACTATTTGTGACCCTCTCAGCCCTCTTTGCCGTTCTTTGCGGGCTCTATTTACTCTTTGGCGGGATATGGTTAGTGGCTATCGGCGGGTCGTGGTATTACCCGATCGCCGGCCTGGTGATGCTCGGCGTCGCCTGGCTGCTGTGGAAAAGCAAAGCCTCTGCGCTTTGGCTCTACGCAGCCCTGCTACTGTGTACTATGGCCTGGGGCGTCTGGGAAGTCGGCTTCGACTTCTGGGCGCTGACGCCACGCTGCGACGTGCTGGTGTTCTTCGGCGTCTGGCTTCTGCTGCCGTTTGTGTCTCGCCGCCTGGTAATTCCAGCAAGCGGCGCGGCGGCATCGCTGGTGGTTTCCCTGTTGATTACCGCCGTTGTGCTGGTCTGGGCGGGCTTTAACGACCCGCAAGAGATCAACGGTACGCTGCAGTTGGATAACACCGCCGCTGCCGCCGGGTCTTCCATTCCTGATGCCGACTGGCCAGCTTATGGCCGCAATCAGGAAGGGCAGCGTTTTTCTCCGCTCAAGCAGATCACCACCCAAAACGTGGGCCAGCTGAAGGAAGCCTGGCGCTTCCAGACCGGCGACGTGAAGCGTGCTACCGACCCGGGCGAAATCACCAACGAAGTCACCCCGATCAAAATTCGGGACATGCTTTACCTGTGTACCGCGCACCAGCAGCTGTTCGCGCTGGATGCGTCTACCGGGAAAGAGAAGTGGAAGTTTGACCCTCAGTTAAATACCGATCCTTCGTTCCAGCACGTGACCTGCCGGGGAGTTTCTTACCACGAGGCCACCGCAGACAACGCCTCTGCGGACGTTGTGGCCGACTGTCCTCGCCGCATTATTCTGCCGGTGAACGACGGTCGCTTGTTTGCTCTTAATGCCGACACCGGCAAGCTGTGTGAGAGCTTTGCGAACAAAGGCATCCTGAACCTGCAAACCAATCAGCCGGTGACCACGCCAGGGATGTATGAGCCGACTTCACCGCCTATCGTGACCGACAAGGTGATTGTGATTGCCGGGGCGGTGACCGATAACTTTTCCACTCGCGAACCTTCCGGCGTGATACGTGGTTTTGACGTTAACACCGGTAAACTGCTGTGGGCGTTTGACCCAGGCGCGAAAGATCCAAACGCTATCCCGGATGACGGGCATCATTACACGCTGAACTCCCCGAACTCGTGGGCTCCGGCGGCTTATGACGCAAAACTGGATCTGGTTTATCTGCCGATGGGCGTGACTACGCCGGACATCTGGGGCGGCAACCGCACGCCTGAGCAGGAGCGTTACGCCAGCAGCATTGTGGCGCTGAATGCCACCACCGGTAAGCTGGCCTGGTCCTATCAGACCGTACACCACGACCTGTGGGATATGGACATGCCTGCCCAGCCAACCCTTGCCGACATCACCGACAAGAGCGGCAATAAGGTTCCGGTAGTTTACGCTCCGGCCAAAACCGGCAATATCTTCGTGCTGGATCGTCGCGACGGTAAGTTAGTGGTTCCTGCGCCGGAACAACCGGTCCCGCAGGGCGCCGCTAAAGGTGACCATGTTTCCCCTACTCAGCCGTTCTCCGAGCTGACCTTCCGTCCGAAGAAAGATCTGAGCGGCGCGGATATGTGGGGCGCAACCATGTTTGACCAGCTGGTGTGCCGAGTGATGTTCCACAGCATGCGCTATGAAGGCATCTTTACCCCGCCTTCAGAGAAAGGAACGCTGGTCTTCCCGGGTAACCTGGGCATGTTCGAGTGGGGCGGGATTTCCGTTGACCCGAATAACCAGGTCGCGATGACCAACCCGATGGCGCTGCCGTTCGTGTCTAAGCTGATTCCACGTGGCCCTGGCAACCCAATGGAGCCGCCAAAAGACGCCAAAGGTTCAGGCACTGAATCCGGCGTTCAGCCGCAGTACGGCGTGCCGTATGGCGTCACGCTGAACCCGTTCCTGTCGCCGCTCGGCCTGCCGTGTAAACAACCAGCCTGGGGCTACATCTCCGGCGTTGACCTGAAAACCAACGAGATCGTGTGGAAGAAACGCATTGGTACCGTGGAAGACAGCATGCCGTTCCCAACCGGGATCCCAATGAAATTCCGCATGGGGATGCCGATGCTGGGTGGCCCAATCTCCACCGCTGGTAACGTGATGTTCATTGGCGCAACCGCAGATAATTACCTGCGCGCGTTTGATATGCGTGACGGGAAACAGCTGTGGGAAGCGCGTCTGCCGGCAGGTGGGCAGGCTACGCCGATGACGTATGAAGTTAACGGTAAGCAGTACGTGGTGATTTCCGCAGGCGGCCATGGCTCCTTCGGCACCAAGATGGGTGATTATATCGTGGCGTACGCTCTACCGGACGACGCGAAGTAACTCATTGCTGTAACGCATTGCGGGTGGCTCAGGCCACCCGCTCTTGCTTTTACGCGACGGTAAAACCGAGCATCATCCCGGTATCTTCATGCTCCAAAAGATGGCAGTGCGCCATATAGGCCGCTTCCTTCGGTGCGGCATGCTCGAACTTCACCAGCACTTCACTGCGCGCGCCTTCCACCTTCACCGTGTCTTTCCAGCCCTGACGATGTGCCGCCACCGGCCTGCCGTTCTCTGACAGAATGCGGAACTGGGTACCGTGAATATGGAACGGGTGGAGCATCATGTCGCCTTCCCCTGATATCGTCCATTTCTCGTACTTCCCCTTTTGCGCAGCAAACGCCGGAGTAGCCATATCAAAGGCTTTACCATTGATTTTGTTCGCGTTGTGGAAATCAAACCCGTGGCTCATGCCACCGTGGTTCATATTTCCCATACTGCCGTGGTCCATATTTTTCATGTTGCCATGATCCATATTGCCCATACCACCGTGGCCGTCCATCGACATGCCGGCCATAGCCTGCATGCCGTATTTATCCATCAGCGCCTGCATCCCCATCATGTCGAGCATCGGGTCCATCATCAGCTGTAGCCAGCGTTCGGTCACGCCCTCCAGCGACGGTACCGCAGGCACGTTGACCAGCTTGTCAGGCAACGTACCGGAGGCAGCGATGATCAGCGGCTGGATGTGAACAATCGGCGCCGGCTTATCAAATGGCGCCACGGTCATGCCCATTTGCTTCACCGGCAGGGTGACGATATCAAATGGCTTGCCGTCACGGGTATCCACCAGCACTTCAAACCGTTCGCCCATCAGCAATTCCAGCTCGGTGACTTTTACCGGCTCGGCCAGCAGGCCGCCGTCGCTGGCAATAACATAGAGAGGACGATTATCGCTGGCGGCAATATTCAGAGAGCGGGCATTGCAGCCGTTAAGCAGGCGCAGACGCAGCCAGCCGCGCGGGTTGGAGTGCTGCGGATAAACGGCACCGTTGCACAATAGCGTATCGCCGAACCAGCCTACGGCCGCGCTCATGACGTCCAGCTGATAGTCAATCTCGCCGCCCTTACCGAAACGTTTGTCCTGGATAATCAGCGGAATATCATCAATGCCCCACTGCTTCGGCAGCATTAACTGAGCGCTTTCGTTATCCTCAATCAGCACCAGCCCGCCAAGCCCCATGGCAACCTGATGCCCGGTTTTGCCATGCTGATGCGGGTGGAACCAGCAGGTCGCCGCCCGCTGCTGCGGCGTAAAAGTCACGCTCCGCTTTGCACCCGCCGCGATAACGCCCTGTGGGCCGCCGTCAACCTCACCGCCGACTTCAAGCCCATGCCAGTGCACGGTAGTTTCTTCTGCCAGGTTATTATGGATATCAACCGTGACCGCTTCGCCCTGAGTCAGCCTGAGCGCCGGGCCCAGCAGCGAACCGTTGTAGCCCCAGGTTGTAGCCGTTTTACCGGCAAAAACGCTCTTTCCTGCATTAACGCTGAGACTGATGCTATTTTTAGCATCAGGGGCAAGCAAAGGCGGGACAGGCAACGCCGGACGATCGGCCGCCAGCACGGTACGGCTCCAGAGTGGCAGCGCGCTGAAAGCCCCGAGTGCCGCGGTATATTTCAAAAAATTACGGCGATGCATAGTCAGTTCCTTTCGTTGGCATACTTGGTGGCGAGCATAAACCTTTCCCTAACGGTAAGGTCAAGTTTTAAGCTCATAATAAATATCGTCGACGCCCTTTTAACTGTGTTAACGTTTCGTATCTGAGAAAAAGTGGTAGACGTGATGAAGATGGGAGTTAGGGCGTTATTACTGGGCGTATTGCTGGCTTTTTCTACCAGCAGCCTGGCGCTAAGCGAGTCTGAAGCAGAGGATATGGCCGATCTGACTGCGGTGTTTGTGTTCTTAAAAAATGATTGTGGCTACCAAAATCTCCCGAACGGCCAGATCCGACGCGCTCTGGTGTTTTTTGCCCAGCAAAATCAATGGGATCTCACTAATTACGATAGCTGGAACATGAAAGCGCTGGGTGAAGACAGCTATAAAGATTTGAGCGGTATCGCTATTCCCACTGCAACAAAATGCAAATCTCTGGCAAGGGACTCCTTAAGCCTGCTGGCCTACGTCAAGTAACCTTCCCTCTCTCGCCGATGCTGAAATGTTGACCGTGCACCCACGGTCAATGTTGGCTATCATGTTACGCCGGATTTACAACGGTGTTAACAGAGGAGGCATCCCCGATGACCCACCCAACCGTGTGGCAGGAAACGCTACATGACAAGTTTGGCCAGTACTTTGCCATCGACAACGTCCTTTACCACGAAAAAACCGACCACCAGGATCTGATCATCTTTGAAAATGCGGCTTTCGGCCGGGTGATGGCGCTGGACGGCGTGGTGCAAACCACCGAGCGCGATGAGTTTATCTACCATGAGATGATGACCCACGTTCCGCTGCTGGCGCACGGCCAGGCGGAGCACGTGCTGATTATCGGCGGCGGCGACGGCGCAATGCTGCGTGAGGTTTGCCGACATCGCGGCGTGAAGACGATAACCATGGTGGAGATCGATGCTGGCGTTGTGGCCTTCTGCCGCCAGTATTTACCGAACCATAATGCCGGCAGCTATGACGACCCGCGTTTTACGCTGGTTATCGACGACGGCGTCAACTTTGTTAACCAGACCACCCAGACCTTCGATGTTATTATCTCGGACTGCACCGATCCTATCGGGCCGGGAGAAAGCCTGTTCACCTCTGATTTTTATCAGGGCTGCAAGCGCTGCCTGAATCCTGGCGGAGTCTTCGTTGCCCAGAACGGCGTCTGCTTCCTGCAGCAGGATGAAGCCATCGACAGCCACCGCAAGCTGGGCCACTACTTTGGCGACGTCAGCTTTTACCAGGCGGCTATACCGACCTATTTTGGCGGCATCATGACCTTTGCATGGGCAACCGATAACCCGGCGCTTCGTCACTTATCGAGCGAAATCATTCAGGCACGCTTTCATAAAGCCGGCATTTCCTGCCGCTACTATACCCCTGCAGTCCACACGGCCGCGTTTGCGCTTCCGCAGTATTTGCTGGACGCGCTGTCCTGACAGCCGCCCTCTGGAGACGATAAAAAATTGAAAAAACTGAAACTGCACGGCTTTAACAACCTGACCAAAAGCCTGAGTTTTTGTATCTACGATATCTGCTATGCCAAAAACGCCGATGAGCGTGACGGCTACATCGCCTATATCGACGAGCTGTATAACGCTAACCGCCTGACGGAAATCCTCAGCGAAACCTGCTCCATCATCGGCGCCAATATCCTGAACATCGCCCGTCAGGATTATGAGCCGCAGGGTGCTAGCGTCACTATTCTGGTGAGTGAGGAGCCCGTCGACCCGCAGAGTATCGATCAGTCAGAACATCCAGGCCCGCTGCCGGACACGATCGTCGCCCATCTTGATAAAAGCCATATCTGCGTTCACACCTATCCGGAAAGCCATCCTGAAGGCGGCCTGTGCACCTTCAGGGCCGATATAGAAGTGTCGACCTGCGGGGTGATTTCTCCGCTGAACGCGCTCAATTACCTGATTCACCAGCTAGAAAGCGATATCGTGACCATCGACTATCGCGTACGCGGCTTTACCCGCGATGTGAACGGCCTGAAGCATTTCATCGACCACGAGATAAACTCAATTCAGAACTTTATGTCCGACGATATGAAGGCGCTGTACGACATGGTGGACGTCAACGTGTACCAGGAGAACATCTTCCATACCAAGATGTTGCTGAAAGAGTTTGACCTCAAACACTACCTGTTTAACGTCAAACCTGAGGAGTTGAGTGCCGAAGAACGAAAAACGATCGCCGATCTGCTGTGGAAAGAGATGCGCGAAATCTACTACGGCCGCAACATTCCGGCTGTAAAAATCTTGATGACGTGGAGCGCCCAGGGCTCCACGTTACTCAACGCTGCTGCAGGAATTCCCGGTAAGCGTTAACCACCTGCAGAAAATCCTCTACGCCGCAAAAAGAGAGGCTTTCTTCGTCGTAATAGCTCATCCCCTCTTCTATCTCATCGCCGGAGATTTCCAGCTGATTGGCACGGACGATCACCTCTTCTTCGTCCAGCCACAGGGTATATTCATGCCCGGCACGCTGCCACTGACGTTCGCTGCCTTTCACCGAGAGCACGGCCTGCTCGACTTCATCCAGAAGCGCCAGATTGCCCTTCACTTCTTCATTAAACCAGTGGCCGACAACCTCGTGCCCCATCGACATACGCACCTTCACCACGCCGGTGATGTCACGCAGAAATTCATAGTCCATCGCTGTTTCCTCTACATCGCGGGGGAAATCCTCACCCACGCTTACAGGCTTAATTATCGCAGCAAAGTTGGGGGAAAACAGCGGGGCGAGTACAAGGCCGAGAAATAAAAAGGTGAGAGCGGGACCCTGCGGTCTGATGCCCTCACCCGTCCCTCTCCCGTAGGAGAGGATGCAAACGCTAAAAACCGTCTCTTCAGAGACGGTTTTGCTGTTTATACCGCAGTCTGGAAGATAACGCCGTCAGCCTTCTCGGTGTACTGAGAAAGCTGGTCAAAGTTCAGGTAGCGGTAGGTATCCACCGCCGTTTTATCAACCTGAGCCATGAAGGTCTGGTATTCATCAGGGGTTGGCAGTTTACCCAGCAGGGAAGCGACTGCCGCCAGCTCTGCGGACGCCAGGAAGACGTTCGCCCCGGTGCCCAAACGGTTCGGGAAGTTACGGGTCGAGGTCGATACCACGGTTGCCCCATCCGCCACGCGAGCCTGGTTACCCATGCACAGGGAGCAGCCTGGAATTTCGATACGCGCCCCGCTCTTACCGAACACGCTGTAATAACCTTCTTCGGTCAGTTGAGCCGCATCCATACGGGTTGGCGGAGCCACCCACAGGCGGGTTGGCAGCTGACCTTTGTGGCTGTCCAGCAGCTTACCGGCAGCACGGAAGTGGCCGATGTTGGTCATGCAGGAACCGATAAACACTTCATCAATCTTCTCACCGGCAACGTCGGACAGCAGACGAGCATCGTCCGGGTCATTTGGCGCGCAGAGGATAGGTTCTTTGATATCGTTCAGATCGATGTCGATCACTGCCGCGTATTCTGCGTCAGCGTCGGCTTCCATCAGCTGTGGATCGGCCAGCCATTTTTCCATGCCCTGAATACGACGCTCAAGCGTACGACGGTCGCCGTAACCTTCGGCAATCATCCATTTCAACAGCACGATGTTGGAGTTCAGATACTCTTCGATCGGCTCGCGATCCAGCTTAATGGTACAACCTGCGGCGGAACGCTCAGCGGAAGCATCGGTCAGCTCAAACGCCTGCTCAACTTTAAGCGTTGGCAGACCTTCGATTTCCAGGATGCGGCCAGAGAAGATGTTTTTCTTCCCTTTCTTCTCGACGGTCAGCAGGCCCTGCTTGATAGCGTACAGCGGAATAGCATGCACCAAATCACGCAGGGTAATACCCGGCTGCATTTTGCCTTTAAAGCGAACCAGCACGGACTCCGGCATATCCAGAGGCATAACGCCGGTCGCGGCGGCAAACGCCACCAGGCCAGAACCCGCCGGGAATGAAATCCCGATAGGGAAACGGGTGTGGGAGTCACCGCCGGTGCCAACGGTATCCGGCAGCAGCATGCGGTTCAGCCACGAGTGAATGACGCCATCGCCCGGACGCAGAGACACGCCGCCACGGTTCATAATGAAATCAGGCAGAGTGTGGTGAGTCGTCACGTCAACCGGCTTCGGATAAGCGGCGGTGTGACAGAAGGACTGCATCACCAGGTCAGCGGAGAAGCCAAGGCAAGCCAGGTCTTTCAGCTCATCACGGGTCATTGGGCCGGTGGTGTCCTGGGAGCCTACGGAAGTCATCTTCGGCTCGCAGTAAGCGCCAGGGCGCACGCCATCTACGCCACAGGCGCGGCCAACCATTTTCTGCGCCAGCGAGTAACCACGGGTGCTGGCAGCAACGTCTTTCGCCTGAACGAAGACTTCGCTGTGCGGCAGGCTCAGCGCTTCACGCGCTTTGGTCGTCAGGCCACGGCCGATGATCAGCGGAATACGGCCGCCGGCGCGGACTTCGTCCAGCAGCACGTCGGTTTTCAGTTCAAAGTTGGCGATTACCGCGTCGGTGTCGTGATTACGCACTTCGCCTTTGTACGGGTAAATGTCGATAACATCGCCCATATTCAGGTCATTTACGTCAACTTCGATCGGCAGTGCACCGGCATCTTCCATGGTGTTAAAGAAGATTGGCGCAATTTTCCCGCCGAGCACGACGCCGCCGCCGCGCTTGTTCGGCACGTTCGGGATGTCGTCGCCCATAAACCACAGCACGGAGTTGGTGGCGGATTTACGGGAAGAACCGGTGCCCACAACGTCGCCCACGTAGGCCAGCGGGAAACCTTTCTTCTGCAACGCTTCGATCTGCTTGATCGGGCCAATAGCGCCAGCCTGATCCGGCTCGATGCCTTCGCGGGCATTTTTCAGCATCGCCAGGGCGTGCAGCGGGATGTCCGGGCGGGACCAGGCGTCCGGCGCAGGAGACAGGTCATCGGTGTTGGTTTCGCCGGTGACCTTAAAGACGGTAACGGTGATTTTCTCGGCCAGTTTAGGGCGAGACAGGAACCACTCGGCTTCGGACCAGGACTTCAGTACCTGCTGAGCGTAGGTGTTGCCCGCTTTGGCTTTCTCTTCTACGTCGTAGAAGTTATCGAACATCAGGAGCGTGTGGGACAGCGCTTTGGCGGCAATCGGCGCCAGCTTTTCGTTATCCAGCGCGTCAATCAGCGGATGAATGTTGTAGCCACCCTGCATGGTGCCCAGCAGTTCAATGGCTTTTTCAGGGGAGATCAGCGGGGAAGTGGCATCGCCTTTGGCAATGGCAGCAAGGAAACCTGCTTTCACGTAGGCGGCTTCATCAACGCCCGGCGGTACACGGTTAGTAATCAGATCTAACAGGAATGCTTCTTCACCTGCGGGTGGGGTTTTCAGCAGCTCAACCAGTGCGGCCATTTGGGTGGCATCTAAGGGTTTTGGAACAATCCCTTCTGCGGCACGTTCAGCTACGTGCTTACGGTATTCTTCTAGCACGACGGTTCTCCTCGCTCTCATTGTCATTTGGCGCCACCGGATCTCTCTCTTCACGCTCCTGTGAGACAGCAGTTTGTAGGGTAAATGCCCGGTACCGCGTCGGGCAGCATATCAGGATTTTCAGGGGGTGTTAATCTGTTTACAAAAAAGCAACATTAAAACATTGCTGAATCGTTAAGGGGGAATAGATTACTTTTTGATATGACGTTCAGGCACAAAAAAACCGCATTTCGGCGGTTCGTTTGCCCTGACAAAGTGGTAGCACACGATGACAGGAGATGTTTTGTGGCAAGTCCAGTACGAGAACGATAATGCCCTTATCAGTTTGTGGTTGCAAGACATCTTGTTTATTTTGCGAACAAACATCTAAAAGAGGATGCAAGCCACTGCAAACTTAAAATATCCATATCTGAGCGCACTCTTTTATCCTACATTCGACGACGGCCTGCTTCGCTGGTGTAGCAGCCAGTCATCGGGTTCGGGAGCAGCTCAACCGCTCTACGTGGTAAGTCCTGTACACTTGCCTGATTCTGCCTTTCCCGGTGAAGAAGGGATCGCCGTAGCCCAAAAGGGTATACACGCAATGGAAATGCGTTTGCTGTACGCGCTGCTTCTGTTGTCAGGTTCACTGCTTTCGCTGAGCCAGGGTGGCTGGAATATTTCAGACATCAGCGTTCAGTTCGTTTTGAACCTGGGCAATTAAGCTACTGGCCGCTCGCAAGGGCGGCCTTTTACGGGCAAAAAAAACGGCCCCGAAGGGCCGCTTTATCAAACTCGAAAAGTTACTTTTTCTTCGCTTTCGCGTTTGGCAGGTCGGTGATGCTGCCTTCGAACACTTCAGCCGCCAGGCCAACGGATTCGTGCAGCGTCGGGTGAGCGTGGATGGTGAGCGCAATATCTTCTGCGTCACAGCCCATCTCGATAGCCAGACCGATTTCGCCCAGCAGCTCGCCGCCGTTAGTCCCGACAATCGCCCCACCGATAACGCGGTGAGTCTCTTTGTCGAAGATAAGCTTGGTCACGCCATCGGCGCAGTCGGAAGCGATAGCACGGCCAGAAGCTGCCCACGGGAAGGTGGCGGTTTCGTAGCTGATGCCTTTCTCTTTCGCTTCTTTCTCGGTCAGACCAACCCATGCAACTTCTGGCTCGGTGTAAGCGATAGATGGGATCACTTTCGGGTCGAAGTAGTGCTTCATCCCGGCGATAACTTCTGCGGCAACGTGGCCTTCGTGAACACCTTTGTGCGCCAGCATTGGCTGACCGACGATATCGCCGATAGCAAAGATGTGAGGAACGTTGGTGCGCAGCTGCTTGTCAACGCGGATAAAGCCACGGTCGTCCACTTCAACACCGGCTTTGCCGGCATCAAGGTTTTTACCGTTCGGCACGCGGCCGATAGCGACCAGAACCGCGTCGTAACGCTGTGGTTCAGCAGGGGCTTTTTTGCCTTCCATGGAAACGTAGATGCCGTCTTCTTTCGCTTCAACGGCGGTCACTTTGGTTTCCAGCATCAGGTTGAATTTCTTGCTGATGCGTTTGGTGAAGACCTTAACGATGTCTTTGTCTGCAGCCGGAATAACCTGGTCGAACATTTCAACCACGTCAATGTCTGAACCCAGCGCATGGTACACGGTGCCCATTTCCAGACCGATGATACCGCCGCCCATAACCAGCAGGCGTTTCGGTACGGATTTCAGCTCCAGCGCGTCCGTGGAGTCCCACACGCGTGAGTCTTCATGAGGAATGAACGGCAGCTCGATCGGACGGGAACCCGCCGCGATGATAGCGTTGTCGAAGTTGATCACGGTTTTACCGTTTTCGCCTTCAACTTCCAGGGTGTTAGCCCCGGTGAATTTACCCAGACCGTTTACCACTTTCACTTTACGGCCTTTGGCCATACCCGCCAGGCCGCCGGTCAGCTGAGTGATAACTTTTTCTTTCCAGGTACGAATTTTGTCGATATCGGTTTTCGGCTCACCGAAAACGATGCCGTGCTCGGCCAGTGCTTTGGCTTCTTCGATAACTTTAGCAACGTGCAGCAGCGCTTTAGAAGGGATACAGCCGACGTTCAGACAAACACCGCCGAGGGTGCTGTAACGCTCTACGATGACGGTTTCCAGACCTAAATCCGCGGCGCGGAATGCTGCGGAGTAACCTGCTGGGCCTGCCCCAAGTACTACGACCTGAGTTTTGATTTCTGTGCTCATCATGACCTCTTAATTTATACCCGTCGTCCACCGGGTCGTTCTATCCGCCCGCAGTTTACAAAATTGTTAACAATTTTTAAACAACAAACGGCTCACGAATTGTCGCTTTCGCCGATAACCTCACAAACCGCATGAGATTATCAGAAAAAAGCCGGCCGATTGGCCGGCTTTTCAATTACATCACCAGGCGGCGAATATCAGACAGCATATTGTTGATGATGGTGATAAAGCGAGCCCCATCAGCGCCGTCGATTACGCGGTGGTCGAAGGAAAGAGACATTGGCATCATCAGACGCGGCGTGAACTCTTTACCGTTCCAGACCGGCTCCATTGCAGACTTGGAGACACCCAGGATAGCCACTTCTGGCGCGTTAACAATCGGCGCGAAGTGAGTTGTCCCGATACCACCCAGGCTGGAAATGGTGAAGCAGCCGCCCTGCATTTCGCCAGCGGTCAGCTTGCCGTCGCGAGCTTTTTTGGAGATAGCCATCAGTTCGCGAGACAGCTCGGTGATGCTCTTCTTGTTCACGTCTTTGAAGACCGGAACAACCAGACCATTCGGGGTATCAACCGCCACACCGATGTTGATGTATTTTTTCAGGGTCAGCTTCTGGCCATCTTCGGACAGGGAGCTGTTGAAGCGAGGCATCTGCTCCAGCGCGGCCGCAACGGCTTTCATGATGAACACCACAGGGGTGAACTTCACGTCCAGCTTACGCTTAGCGGCTTCGTCGTTCTGCTGCTTACGGAACGCTTCCAGATCGGTGATATCGGTTTTGTCGAAGTGGGTAACGTGCGGGATCATCACCCAGTTACGGCTCAGGTTAGCACCAGAGATTTTCTGGATGCGGCCCATTTCCACTTCTTCGATTTCGCCGAACTTGCTGAAGTCTACTTTCGGCCATGGCAGCATGCCCGGCAGACCGCCGCCGGTCGCAGCCGGAGCTGCTTCAGCGCGCTTAACAGCGTCTTTCACGTAAGCCTGAACGTCTTCGCGCAGGATACGACCTTTACGGCCGGTGCCTTTCACTTTCGCCAGGTTAACGCCGAACTCGCGAGCCAGACGACGGATCAGCGGAGTCGCATGAACGTACGCGTCATTTTCAGCGAATTCAGATTTGCCTTCTGCTTTAGCAGCTGGCGCCGCGGCTTTTGCTGCCGGGGCTGGTGCCGCAGCGGCTGGAGCTGGTGCAGCAGCCGGGGCCGCAGCAGGCGCAGCGCCTTCCACTTCGAAGACCATGATCAGGGAGCCGGTAGACACTTTGTCGCCGGTGCTGATTTTGATTTCTTTCACGGTACCGGCGAATGGCGCAGGCACTTCCATGGAAGCTTTGTCGCCTTCAACGGTAATCAGTGACTGCTCAGCGGCAACTTTATCGCCCACTTTGACCATCACTTCAGTGACTTCAACTTCGTCACCGCCGATGTCCGGGACGTTAACTTCTTTCGAGCCAGAAGCCGCAGGCGCAGCGGCGGCGGCGGGAGCAGCAGCCTGTGCTGGAGCGGCCGCAGGTGCAGCACCCGCCACTTCGAAGACCATGATCAGAGAGCCGGTAGACACTTTGTCGCCGGTGCTGATTTTGATCTCTTTAACCACGCCCGCGAACGGAGCCGGTACTTCCATAGAGGCTTTGTCGCCTTCTACGGTGAGCAGAGACTGTTCAGCGGCAACGGTGTCGCCCACTTTGACCATGATCTCGGTAACTTCTACTTCGTCACCGCCGATGTCCGGCACGTTAACGTCTTTTGCGCTCGCGGCAGCAGGTGCTGCGGCCGGTGCGGCTTCTTTCTTCTCTTCTGCCTTAGCAGGTGCAGCGGCTGCTGCACCTTCGGCGGAATCGAAAATCATAATCAGTTTGCCGGTCTCGGTTTTGTCGCCGACAGAGACTTTGATCTCTTTTACGACGCCAGCCTGTGGAGACGGAACTTCCATAGAGGCTTTGTCGCCTTCTACGACGATCAGCGACTGTTCAGCTTCAACTTTGTCGCCAACTTTGACCAGGATCTCGGTGATTTCAACTTCATCAGCGCCGATGTCTGGTACTTTGATTTCGATAGCCATTGTCTCTTTACCTCTTACGCCAGACGCGGGTTAACTTTTTCTGCATCGATGTTGAATTTGGTAATTGCGTCTGCAACTACTTTCTTATCGATTTCGCCACGTTTAGCCAGTTCGCCCAGGGCCGCTACGACCACGTAAGAAGCATCAACTTCGAAGTGGTGACGCAGGTTTTCGCGGCTGTCAGAACGACCGAAGCCGTCGGTACCCAGTACGCGATAATCATCAGCTGGTACGTAAGTACGAACCTGCTCGGCGAACAGTTTCATATAGTCAGTAGAAGCTACCGCTGGAGCGTCGCTCATCACCTGAGCGATGTAAGGAACGCGCGGAGTTTCCATTGGGTGCAGCATGTTCCAGCGCTCACAGTCCTGGCCATCACGTGCCAGTTCGGTGAAGGAAGTTACGCTGTACACGTCGGAGCCCACGCCGTAGTCGTTCGCCAGGATCTGAGCTGCTTCACGCACGTGACGCAGGATAGAACCGGAGCCCAGCAGTTGAACTTTACCTTTGCTACCTGCAACGGTTTCGAGTTTGTAGATACCTTTACGGATACCTTCCTCGGCACCTGCTGGCATAGCCGGCATGTGGTAGTTTTCGTTCAGGGTGGTGATGTAGTAGTAAATGTTCTCTTGTGCTTCACCGTACATACGGGTCAGACCATCGTGCATGATGACGGCCACTTCGTACGCGTAAGACGGGTCGTAAGAGATACAGTTAGGGATAGTCAGAGACTGAATGTGGCTGTGGCCATCTTCGTGCTGCAGACCTTCACCGTTCAGGGTCGTACGACCGGAAGTACCACCTACCAGGAAGCCGCGAGCCTGTTGGTCGCCAGCCTGCCAGCACAGGTCACCGATACGCTGGAAACCGAACATAGAGTAGTAGATGTAGAACGGAATCATCGGCAGGTTGTTGGTGCTGTAAGAGGTCGCAGCAGCCAGCCAGGATGCGCCTGCACCCAGTTCGTTGATCCCTTCCTGCAGAATCTGACCTTTCTCGTCTTCTTTATAGTATGCAACCTGCTCACGGTCCTGCGGGGTGTACTGCTGACCGTTCGGGCTGTAGATACCAATCTGACGGAACAGACCTTCCATACCAAAGGTACGCGCCTCATCGGCGATGATTGGAACCAGACGGTCTTTGATAGACGGGTTCTTCAGCATCACGTTCAGGGCACGAACGAAGGCGATGGTGGTGGAGATTTCTTTGTTCTGCTCTTCCAGCAACTGAGAGAAGTCTTCCAGCGCTGGCAGTTCCAGTTTTTCAGAGAAGTTTGGCTGACGAGCAGGCAGGTAGCCTTTCAGCGCCTGACGACGTTCGTGCAGGTACTTGTGCTCTTCAGAGCCTTCAGGGAAGGTGATGTAAGACAGGTTTTCTACCTGCTCATCGGACACTGGAACGTTGAAACGGTCGCGGATGTAACGCACGCCGTCCATGTTCATTTTCTTCACCTGGTGAGCGATGTTTTTACCTTCTGCGGTATCGCCCATGCCGTAACCTTTGATGGTGTGGGCCAGGATAACGGTCGCTTTACCTTTGGTGTCCTGCGCTTTTTTCAGTGCAGCGTACACTTTCTTCGGATCGTGACCACCACGGTTCAGCGCCCAGATCTGCTCATCAGTCCAGTCAGCAACCAGTGCGGCGGTTTCAGGATATTTACCGAAGAAGTGCTCACGTACGTAGGCGCCGTCTTTGGATTTGAAGGTCTGGTAGTCGCCGTCAACGGTTTCGTTCATCAGTTGGATCAGTTTACCGCTGGTGTCTTTACGCAGCAGCTCATCCCAACGACCGCCCCACATCACTTTGATAACGTTCCAGCCAGCACCGCTGAAGATGCCTTCCAGTTCGTTGATGATCTTACCGTTGCCGGTGACCGGACCATCCAGACGCTGCAGGTTACAGTTGATGATGAAGCACAGGTTGTCCAGCTTCTCACGGGTCGCGATAGTGATCGCCCCTTTAGATTCTGGCTCATCCATTTCACCGTCGCCCAGGAAGGCGTAAACGGTTTGCTCGGAGGTGTCTTTCAGGCCACGGTGTTCCAGATATTTCAGGAATTTAGCCTGGTAGATAGCACCGATTGGGCCCAGCCCCATAGAAACGGTCGGGAACTGCCAGAATTCTGGCATCAGTTTAGGGTGCGGGTAAGAAGACAGACCTTTACCGTGAACTTCCTGACGGAAGTTGTTCATCTGCTCTTCGGTCAGACGCCCTTCAAGGAAGGCACGTGCATAGATGCCCGGAGAGATGTGGCCCTGGAAGTACACCAGATCGCCGCCGTCTTTCTCGTTGGCTGCACGGAAGAAGTGGTTAAAGCACACTTCGTAAACGGTGGCAGAAGACTGGAAGGAAGCCATGTGGCCGCCCAGCTCCAGGTCTTTCTTGGATGCGCGCAGAACGGTCATAATGGCGTTCCAGCGGATAGCAGAACGGATACGGCGTTCCAGATCCAGATTGCCCGGATATTCCGGTTCGTCTTCAACGGCAATGGTGTTCACATAGTTGCGAGCACCTGCAGAAGCAGCGACTTTCACGCCGCCTTTGCTGGCTTCGGACAGCAGCTGATCGATCAGATACTGTGCACGCTCAACACCTTCTTCACGGATAACCGATTCGATCGCCTGTAGCCAGTCGCGAGTTTCAATCGGATCCACGTCATTTGGGAAACGTTCTGACATGGGGGTATTCCTTATCTGTCTAATACGTTGATTATCTGGAACCTGTCCCATTGTATTTTCACGAGAAAACACAATAAGACAGGTTCTGTGTTTAGTTGCCGCGCGCTAAAGTTTGGCGCTTAATCCTTACGTTGCTGAAGGAGACGGAGAGAGCGTTCACGACGACTCTGCTCGCGGCTACGATCCAGCAATATTTCCTCAATAAACGCCAGGTGACGGTGCGACGCTTCTCGCGCCTGCTCCGGCTGGCGAGCCATAATCGCCGCAAAAATGCTGGCGCGATGGCTGCTCACTTGCGCCAACATCTCGCGGCGCGCGTAGAGCAATTCAAAATTCTGGCGAACGTTTTGTTCGAGCATCGGCTCCATGCAGCGCAATAAATGCAGAAGCACAACATTATGCGCGGCTTCGGTTACGGCAATTTGATACTGCATGACGGCATCGGCTTCGGCGTCTAAATCACCGGACTCCTGAGCCTGCTGGATAGCGACATGGCAATCACCAATGCGCGAGAGGTCTTCTTCCGTACCGCGAAGCGCCGCGTAATAGGCCGCAATCCCCTCAAGGGCATGACGGGTTTCTAGCAGATCAAACTGGGATTCGGGGTGGTCTGAGAGCAGTTCAACCAGCGGGTCACTCAGGCTCTGCCAAAGGTTGTTCTGAACAAAAGTACCGCCGCCCTGGCGACGAAGCAGCAAACCCTTCGCTTCGAGACGCTGAATGGCCTCGCGCAATGAAGGACGGGAAACATCGAATTGTTTCGCCAGTTCGCGTTCAGGTGGAAGTTTTTCGCCCGGGCGCAGAGTGCCCTCAAGGATGAGAAACTCCAGCTGCTGCTCTATCACATCGGATAATTTGGGTTGGCGGATTTTGCTGTAGGCCATCGTTCCCTATCTCTGCCATGAGCTCGGAGTCAATTGGTAAGACCAATTTCACGTTCGTGAGGCTAAAAGTAACAAAGTATTCACCTTCTGTCCATATTGGTTTTGATTGAAATCATGAAAGCAGGCACATTTTAACAATAATAAGAGTATGGCTTTTCAAACCCGTAACCTGTCGCACAAGCCACGTTTACTCCTTAAGTGGCAATGTTAACGTTTATGAAACGATATATTTTTCAATCGCAACCGATAACGCCTGCAAAAAAGCGGCATATTCATGCAATGAAAACGCATGCCAAAGGAAGCCACAGATCGGCTTTTGCCCTCGCCCTTTTTTACAAATGGTTTCTTTTTACCCAACTCGTCAGAGCAGTGACAGAAAGCAGGTGCAAAGGCGCTCGCTTAACACTATTCTTTGCGATGCGGTAGCCCTATCCGCAAAATTCATAATTGATAACCGTAAAAAAAAGACTACACATTACGGAATACAACAATTACATCCGCGTCAATGTAGCGCAGACATTAACCACTACGAGGTTACATGATGGAAGGTCAACAGCACGGCGACACGCTGAAACGCGGCCTTAAAAACCGCCATATTCAGCTTATCGCGCTGGGTGGAGCTATCGGGACGGGCCTGTTTCTGGGCAGCGCATCCGTCATCCAGTCCGCAGGTCCGGCAATTATTCTCGGCTATGCCATCGCCGGGTTTATCGCTTTTTTAATTATGCGCCAGCTGGGTGAAATGGTCGTTGAGGAGCCGGTAGCCGGGTCATTCAGCCATTTCGCTTATAAGTATTGGGGCGGTTTCGCGGGCTTCGCTTCAGGCTGGAACTACTGGGTACTGTACGTCCTGGTTGCCATGGCTGAGCTGACGGCAGTCGGCAAATACATCCAGTTCTGGTGGCCGGAGATCCCTACCTGGGCCACGGCGGCAGTGTTCTTTGTCGCTATCAACGCCATCAATTTAACCAACGTTAAAGTCTTTGGTGAGATGGAGTTCTGGTTCGCCATTATCAAAGTGGTGGCCGTTATTGCCATGATTCTGTTCGGCGGCTGGCTGCTGTTTAGCGGCAACGGCGGCCCGCAGGCTTCCGTGAGCAACCTCTGGGATCAGGGTGGTTTCCTGCCGCACGGCATCACCGGGCTGGTCATGATGATGGCTATCATTATGTTCTCCTTCGGCGGCCTTGAGCTGGTCGGTATTACCGCCGCCGAAGCAGATAATCCTGAAGTGAGCATTCCAAAAGCGACCAACCAGGTTATCTACCGTATTCTGATTTTCTATGTGGGTTCGCTGGCGATTCTGCTGTCTCTGCTGCCGTGGACTCGCGTCACCGCCGACACCAGCCCGTTCGTTCTGATCTTCCATGAGCTGGGCGATACCTTCGTTGCCAACGCGCTGAATGTCGTGGTGCTTACCGCCGCGCTGTCGGTTTACAACAGCTGCGTTTACTGCAACAGCCGTATGCTGTTCGGCCTGGCGCAGCAGGGTAACGCGCCGAAGATGCTGAAAAACGTCGATAAGCGCGGCGTACCGGTGAACACGATTCTGGTTTCCGCAGGTTTCACCGCACTTTGCGTGCTGATTAACTACCTGGCGCCTGAATCAGCCTTCGGCCTGCTGATGGCGCTGGTGGTCTCGGCTCTGGTGATCAACTGGGCAATGATCAGCCTGGCACACATGAAGTTCCGCCGGGCAAAACAGCAGCAAGGGGTCAAAACCCGCTTCCCTGCCCTGTTCTATCCTTTAGGAAACTGGGTCTGCCTGCTGTTCATGGTTGCCGTGCTGGTCATCATGCTGATTACGCCGGGCATGGCTATCTCGGTTTACCTGATTCCGGTATGGATTGCGATTCTGGGCGTGGGTTACTTCCTTAAGCAGAAGAACCTGAAGGCGGTTAAAGCCTGATAAACAAAACGCCACGCAAA
>NZ_JBHIKW010000016.1:0-74779 GCF_042138895.1 Cedecea selenatireducens
TTCGCCGGCTTTTTTTTATCTTTCTCGCAGCGCTTCGCTGGCTTTATTCAACGGTTTCAACAGGTAATCGAGTACCGATTTACTGCCGGTTTTAATGTCCACGGTTGCAATCATGCCGGGGAAGATGGGGAACGATTTTCCCTCCCGGTTTTCCAGCTGGCTGGCATCGGTACGGATGTAGACCCGGTAGTAGTAAACGTCACGCTTCACCTCATCCTGCAGCGTATCCGGCGAAATGGTGGTCACCACCCCTTTCAGCCCGCCATAGATGGAATAGTCGTAGGCGGTAATTTTCACCAACGCCTTTTGCCCTGGGTGAATAAAGGCGACGTCGCGCGGCGAGATTTTTGCTTCAATCAGCATCTGGTCATCCAGCGGTACCAGCGTCATCAGCTTGCCGTTAGGAGGAATCACCCCGCCCACGGTGGTGACCTCAATGCCTTTCACAATCGCCCGCACCGGTGAGGTAAACTTCAGGCGCGTCAGCGAGTCTGTCCGCCCCCGCATCACCGAGCGCTGAGTTTCAATTTCCTCGTTGGTTTTTGCCAGTTCTTCACGAGCGCGCACGTAGTACTGGTTTTGCATTTCGGTGATTTTGTTTTCCAGCTCATTTTTTTGCCGCTGCAGGCGCAGAACTTCCACGCTGCTGGCGGCACCCTGCTTGACCAGCGGCTGGGTCATCGCCAGTTCGCGCTGCACCAGCGAGACGGCCTCACGCAGCCCGGCGACGCCTTTTTCAAGGCTGCTACGGCGTGATTCGTAGAGCGCCGTCTCCTGGCGCACGAGGTCGCTATCGCCGGCCAGCATGTCGGGGAAGACCAGCGCCGTAGCGCCGACTTCGGCCTTCAGGCGTGCGGCGGTGGCCATCGCAGCGTGGAGGCGAGATTCACTTTCCTGCACGCCGGACTCGGTTTTCGTGCGGTCAAGCTGCGCCAGCACCTGGCCCCGCTCAACGATGTCCCCCTCATGAACGTCCAGCTTGTAGAGGATCCCGCCCTCGAGGGACTGAATAACCTGCTCCCGTGACGACGGCACAACTTTCCCCGAGCCGGTCGTAACCTCATCCAGGCTAAAGAAATTAGCCCAAAGCACAAAAACCAGCAGCATCAGCCCCAGCGCCCAGGCTACCAGGCTCGATCGCGGCAGCGCAGGCTCTTTCAGGCGGCTGTTATAGCGTGTGATGTCGTTCATCCCTGCACCTCCGGCCCGATGTCAGGCTTAAGCGTCGCCGTCCTACGCGGGGCGGCTTTATTCTCCATCCCGTGCAGCTGTAAAATTTTGTCTCGTGGGCCGTCCATGACAATGCGGCCGTTATCCAGCACGATGATTCGGTCTACCAGCTGCAGGATGGGCATCCGGTGCGTGGCGACCACCAGCGTGCGGTTGCCCAGCCACGGAGCCAGGTTAGCGATGAGCTGCTGCTCGCTGATTTCATCCAGCCAGGCCGTCGGCTCATCCAGCAGCAGGATCTGCGGTTGCAGGATGAGGGTTCGCGCCAGCAGCAATGCCTGCCGCTGGCCGCCGGACAGGCCTGCGCCCCCTTCGGTAATCAGATAGTTGAGGCCGTTTTTCTGCTTCTGAACAAAGCCCAGCGCGCCGCTAAGCGCCAGGGCGCGGTGGATCTCTTCGTCACTTGCCAGCGGACGGCCCATGGTCAGGTTGTCGCGGATCGAGCCGAAGAATAACCGAGCCTGCTGGCTGAGCAGGGTCATATCACGACGCAGATCGGCGGTGTCGAGCTGGCCGAGGCTGATATCATCCAGCAGGATCTGCCCGTGCTGCGGCGTTTGCATCCCCGCCAGCAGCTGTAAGAGCGTGCTTTTGCCGGAGCCGTTCCGTCCCAGCACCGCGATTTTCTCCCCGGCGGTGATGGTCAGCCGCGCAATGTCCAGGTCGTTAACCTTTTCTTCTTCGTCGTAGTAAAACGCCGCATAGTTAAACTGGTAGTTCCCCTGCAAATGCGCTTTATGCACTTTTTTGCCCTGCTCCGGATCGTCCAGCGGGCGCTGCATCAGGTCGTCCAGCCCTTTACGCGCCACCTTCGCCTGCTGCCAGCGCGATAGCACACCGGATATCTGCGCCAGCGGAGCAATGGTGCGGGAAGCCAGAATGGAGGTACCAACCAGCGCCCCGGTGGTCATATCGCCGTTAATCACCAGGTAACACCCTACCAGCAGCACCACGGCGTAGACGATAGACTGAACTTCCTGGGTCCAGGTCATCAGCAGGCTGGTCAGCCAACGCTGCTTCATGCCAACCCCGGCCGCCACGTCGTTGGTGTTATTCCACTGGTTCTGGAACCGCTGCTCGGCGCGCAGCAGTTTGATGTCTTCGATGGACTGAACGGCCTCCACCAGCGTGGCGTTGCGGATGGCCGACTCACGCATGCCCTCGTTCGAGAGGTGCGCCAACGGACGCTGCACCAGCAGGCCGGGGATCAGCAGCAGAGGGATCGCCAGCAGCACCACAAACACCAGCGGGCCGCCAATCAGCCAGAGAATAAAGACAAACAGCAGGAAGAACGGAATGTCCGACACCGTGCCGATGGTGGTGGAGGTGATAAGCTCGCGAACCGACTCCAGCTCGCGAATCTGCGAGATAAACGAGCCGGTTGATTTAGGCCGTGCGCTGTTTTTAATGCGCAATGCCCTGGAGAAAACCCGGTCGGAAATGCGCAAATCGGCCCGCTTGCCGACCACGTCGGCTATGTGGACGCGCAGCATACGCATGGTAAATTCAAAGAGAATCGCCAGCATCACGCCGCCAAACAGTACCCACAGCGTGGGGACAGATTGTGAAGGCACCACCCGGTCATACACCTGCATGGAGAAGATCATCCCCGCCAGCGCCAGCACGTTAGCCGCCATCGCCACCAGCATGATGTCGCCGTAGCGTTTCCAGTCTTTCAGCGCCAGCGTCCAGAACCAGTTTTTTTGGTACGGCTTGACGTAGTCGTCTACTCGCGCGTCGGGGATAGAGTTCAGCGGGCGCAGCAAAAACAGGCCTTTCAGCCTCTGCGACAGCGCTTCACGGCTGACCACGGTTTCCAGGCCGCCGTCGCCGCTAAGCTGTATGCTGAGCTGCCCGTGCTTATCCATGTGGGTCAGCACCGCCATCTGGCCGTCATTAAGCTCCGCGACCAGCGGCAAACGCCAAGGATCGATAAGCGTGACATCCGCCGGGACGCTGCGCAGGGCTAATCCAAGCTGACGAGCCATATCTTCCAGCACCAGATGATGGGGACTTTGGCTTTCCTGGTTAACCACCACGCGCACGTGCTCTTCCGAGAAGTCCAGCCGATAGTGGCGCGCTACGGCCAGCATGGCCTGCAGCCAGGGTTCATAGCGGGTATGCGTTGAAGTCATCGTGTCTCACGTCCTGCGAAAGTGGCAAAAAGCGCCGGTGTTGCCCTTTCTGCGGCTTGTTTCATAAACATGTTTTATACCGGGTAATAAAGATAAGCGGCCAGAATGCCGCCGGACTTAAAGCCCGGCGGCACTAACGTTAAATAACCACCAGCTGGTGGTTCGCCAGCAGCGTGGCGAGGTCTGTCTGTACCCCGTTCAGCGTCACCACGGTGGTTGGGTCAAAGACGCCGCCCTTACCGTCGCGGTCAATCTGAATCTCGGTGCTGCTGCCGTTTTGTACCACTTTGATGTAGTCGCCGATGTTGCCTGCCCCGGCACCCAGCTGTGCGACACCATTGATGTAGTGTGCGGAAGCATCTCCGGCGTAACCGCTGCCCTGCAGCAGCTCGCGCAGGTCAATGCGGTCGCTGTCTGCGGTGCCTTCCCAGGTCCCGACGCTGAAGCCATTGACGACGTCATGGCCGTTACCGCCGGTGGCATCCGACCCGTTCAGCAGCTTGTAGAGCAGCGTATCGTGCCCGCCGCTGCCGATGTTGAAGGTGTCGTTACCGCCGCCGCCTTCGAAGGTGTTATTCCCGCTATTGCCGGTAATCACATCGTCATGGCTGGAGCCGACGATCCCTTCGATATTGCTAAAGGTGGCGGTATTAAACCCGGTGTTCTGCGCCCCGGTTTTACCCAAATCGACGGTGACGCCCACGCTCGAGTTACGGAAATCAACCACATCCATTCCACCCGTCGAGCTCCAGGTCTGGTGTTCGGAAGACGTTTCCCAGCCGCCGCCGCCGTTGTAGACATAAGTGCCCTGCTCGGCGATAAACGTATCGTTGTAGCCGGTGCCGGTGAGCGTGCCTCCGTGTACGCCGGTCGCGGCATCTGCCGTCAGGGCATAGCTTTCTCTGCCATCGCCAGCGGTGAGTCCATTCCAGGTCGTGTTGCTGGAGACGCCGTTGATCGCCCGCACCAGCTCGGCATGGTAGGTTTCATTCGGGTTGAGGCCGTAGAAGCTCACCAGCGCCGAAGCGTCGTTGATGCCGATCCCCGACTGGGCGTTAATCACCTGGCTTGCCACCAGTTCACCCGCCGCGTTATAGAGCTTCACCGTGTTGCCGAAGAACACGTTAATGCCCTGGCTGTCGACAATTTTCAGGTGAATCGCCGTGCCCGGTGCCACGGCGTTGGTGTTCCGCTCCAGCGTCACGCTGCCGTTTTGGCGGAAGATCAGCAGGTCCTGCGCGCCGTCCCAGTCGTAGTCGACCAGCGCCGCGCCGGAGACCTGGCTGGTGGTCGCCGAGCCGAACTTCGACGAGGTGAAGCTTGCCACGCCCTTCAGCCCGTCGTTGGTGTACATATACGACTGCCCGCTGTTGGCCAGCTTGATGATGTCCATCCGGCCGTCCATGTTCCAGTCCACCGCCACGCTGACCGTACCGTTGTACTTCTCGGTGCCAACCGCCGTGCCGGCTAGCAGATTGCCTTTGCCGTCGTTCGTCATCAGCAGGCCGCCGGTGCCTGCCCGTGACATCCCCATGTAGAGGTCCATGTAGCCGTCACCGTCGAAGTCAGCCCAGGTCATGCTCACCGAGTTGTTGGCGGCGGCAGAACCCGTTGCGCTGTACATGGTGTTGATGAAGTTCTGGCCCCAGGTAAAGGTGCCATCACCTTTGTTAAACATGGTGGACAGCGCATAGTAGTTGTTGCCGTTGGTGGTGTGCTGAGCAATATCCACCATGCCGTCGTTGTTCAAATCCACGCCTGAAGCTTCAATCAGGCTGTTGTAGTTGCCGACTTTAGCCCCGGAGACAAAGTTGATGTACGTTCCGGCGCCGGAGGTCCCTACCAGCTTGCCGGCGTTGTTATTCACAAAGGTGCTGGAGTCCGGCCCGCCAGCATCGCCCATCACAAAGTCGACGTAGCCGTCACCCTGGAAGTCAATGGCCACGACGGCGCCATACCACAACAGCGCGCCGACCGAGGCGCTGCTGCCGGGGCTGGTTGAGGTGTAGGTTCCATCCCCGTTGTTCATCAACTGGGCGATGTAGCTGTAGTTGGTGCTTTCCACCAGCATATCCGCGTGGCCGTCGCGGTTGATGTCCGCATAGGCACCGGTGGTGTAGCTCCCGTTCATCGTGAAGTTTCCGCTCACTTTGTAAGTGTTGCGGTCGCTCGAGGTGGCGAACTGCTGGTTGCTGGCAAACGTCCACATGCCGTTTTCGTCGAGCATAAAGCTGGCGGCAATGGCGTTGGTGGCGCTGGTAAAGGACCAGGCTGGCGACATCGACGCTTCTGCACCTACCACCACCGTGCCGTGCGTGACATCTACGCTGTTGCCGTTGCCCGCGCTGCTTTTTACCTGCGCCGTAACGTCATAGCTCTTTAACGAAAGCACATCGGCGTCCGGGATTTGCAGATACCAGGTGTTAGAAGAAGGATCGACCACCACCGCACCGCCGCGATCGGAGGTGTAGGTCTTGCCGTTCACCGTCACCACCACGAACTCGCCGTGCACCAGGCTTGCATCCACGCTGCCGGTGATAATTGGCGTGGTGTCAGTGGTGTTTAAACCGTCAACCAGCGCTTTGGTGGTCGGCACCGAGGTGTCGACCGTCAGGCTAAAGTCGTTAGATTCGGTGTAGTTCCCCGCTTTGTCCGTCACTCGCAGAACGTAATGATAGTTTCCGTCCAGCAGGCCGGAGTCCGCGAACGTCCAGTTGGTGCCGCCGGTGATGGTCACTTTGCCCACCAGCACGCCGTCGCGGAAGATCTGTGCGATTTCGCCGTCGGCCAGCGCCTGGTTCAGCGTGCCGTTTAGCACCGGCGAGGTGTCGTCGGTAGAATAGCTGCTGTCGAAATTACCGGTACGTTCGCCGTCGTTGTCGGTATAGCTGACGATGCTCCCCACGGTGTCCGGAGCCACGGTGTCAACGGTTACCAGCTGGTTTGCGGTTGATCCGACGTTTCCGGCCTGGTCGACAATGCGAACCTGGTAGACATAGTCGCCATCGGCCAGGGTGCGGCCATCAACGTAGTGCCAGGCGGTCCCGTTCACCACGGCATCGACCCAGGTTTTACCGCCGTCGAGGCTTACCTGTACGCGCTCATCGCTCGCCAGCGCATGGCCGAGCGTGCCGTTCAGCGTCAGCGTGGTATCCATGGTGATAAAGTCGCTGGCGCTCTGCCCGGTATCGTCAGAGATACCGTCAATGGTGATGCCATAGTTTGGCGCGACGGTATCCACCGTCACCGTCTGGCTGGTGGTTGCGCCCACGTTTCCGGCAAGGTCGACGACGCGAACCTGCCAGGTATGGTCGCCGTCCGCCAGCTGGCGTCCGTCGGTATAGCTCCAGCTGGTGCCGTTCACCGAGGTGGCGTAAACCCAACTGACTCCGCCGTCGAAGCTAATCTGGACGAATTCATTGTTGCCGAGCGCCGTCCCCAGCGAACCGTTCAGCGTCAGCGTATTATCGTTGGTGATAAAATCGCTGTTGCTGAAGCCGCTGTCGGTGGTGATGCTGTCGACGGTCACGGTGATGGACGCGTCCGGCGGCGTGGTATCCACAGTGACGTTCTTAGAGGCGCTTTGCCCAACGTTACCGGCATCGTCAACCACGCGAACCAGGTACTGATAAGTGCCATCGCTGAGGGTTCTGCCGTCGTTGAAGTACCAGGTTGTGCCAACCGTGACTACCGTCTGCCAGGTCTTCCCGCCGTCCAGGCTTATCTGCACGTATTCCCCCGCCAGCAGCGACGCGCCCAGCGAACCGTTCACCGTCAGCGAGGTATCGCTGGTGACAAAGTCAGTGCTGCTCAGCCCCGTATCGTTGCTGATGCTGTCAATCGAGACGGTTTTACTCGCGTCCGGTGCCACGGTATCTACCGTTACCAGCTGGCTGGTGGTTGCACCGACATTGCCCGCCTCGTCGACAACGCGCAGCTGATAGAGATAATCACCGTCTGCCAGCGTACGCTTATCAATGTAGCTCCACGTGGTACCGCTAATACTCACGTCAATCCAGGTTTTCCCACCGTCAATGCTGATTTGGGCGTGTTCGCCCGCCGCCAGCGGAGCGCCGAGCTTGCCGCTGAGGGTCAGGGTATTGTCGTTGGTAATAAAGTCGTGCGCGTCCAAACCTGTATCCTGGCTAATAGCTTCGACAGTAATGGTCTTACTGGCGTCCGGCGCCACGGTATCGATGGTCACATTCTGCGTTGCCGTCGAGCCAACGTTGCCCGCATTGTCGATGACGCGCACGTTATAGGTCACGATGCCGTCCGGCAGAGTGCGCCCGTCGGCATAGCTCCATGATTTGCCGTTAACCACCAGATCAATCCAGCTTGCCCCACCGTCAAAGCTAATTTGCGCCTTCTCATTGTTACCCAGCGCCCCGCTCAGGGAACCTTTTACGACGACCTTGTTGTCGGCGGTAATAAAGTCGCTGGCGCTCAGCCCGGTATCGTTTTGCAGCGAGTCAATGGTGATGGTCATCTGCGGTGGCGTGGTATCCACCGTGATGGTACGGTCGGCCCCCGCACTGTTGCCGATGCTGTTGCTGACGCTGGCGTGAATAACGTATGCGTCGCCGTCCGCCAGGGCGGATACCGCGCTGCTGCCAAGGGTGTAGCTCCAGGTCCCGTCGCCGTTCACCGTCGTGGTGTATTTCTGCCCGTTCAGCGTAATGGTCACGGTTTGCCCCGCAGGAGCATTGGTGACTCCGCTCAGCACCAGCGGCGTGCCGTGCTCCGCCGCGCTGACGATATCGTCCCCGGCAAAGGTGTTAATGCTGATGGTAGGCACTTCACCGCTCAGGGTGACCTGCTTGTCCGCGCTGCTGCCGTTGCCCGCTTTATCGCTGACGCTCGCAGAGATTTGATAGCTGCCGTCCGCCGCGCCCAGGAAATCCTGAGCAGGCACGGTCACAGACCAGGTCCCGGTATCGCTAACCACCGCCTTGTAAGCGTGATTATTGAAGGTCACGGTAATCGTCTGCCCAGGCTGGGCGCTGGTCGTCCCGCTGATAACCTGGCCTGCCTGCTGCTCGGCGCTGTTGATGATGTCGTCCCCGGCCACCTTGTCGAAGGTGATGGTCGGCGCGGTCGTGTCCACCGTCAAAGTACGGTCCGCGCTGCCCGGGTTCCCGGCTTTGTCACTCACTGCGGCATGAACGGAGAAGTCGCCGTCAGCGAGCTTTGCCAAATCTTCAGCGGCCACGGTGAGGCTCCAGGAGCCATCTGCCTGAACCGTGGCTTCATAGCTTTCGCTGCCCAGCTTAACGGTGACTTTTTGCCCGGCTTCTGCGCTGCTGGTGCCGCGAATCGTTAACGGCTGCTGCTGTTCGGTCGCGTTGATCACGTTGTCGCCGGAGATGTCGGCAATGGTGACTATCGGCGCAGCTGTGTCGACGCTGATATTGTGGGTCGCCGACGTCGCGTTATTCGCGCTGTCTGTCGCCGAGGCCATCACCGTGTAGCCGCTGCCGTGCGCCAGATTCTGCACCTGGTTTGCCGGGACGGTTAAGCTCCAGCCGCCGCCCTGCTGAATAGTGGCGCTGTACTGAATGCCGTTTAACGTGACCGTGACCTGAGTGCCCACGGCCAGCTCGGTGCTGCCGCCGCTAATCACCAGATCCTGCTGAGCTTCCGCAGCGTTAATCACGTCATCCTGGCTAATGGTGTCGATGGTCAGCCCGATGCGGGCGGCGTTAACCTCAACCGTGTGGGAGTTCGTTCCCTCGTTTCCGGCGCTGTCGGTCAGCGTGGCGGTAATCGTCGCCGTGCCGTTTTTCAGCGCTGAAACCGCCGAGGCCGGCACGCCCACGCTCCAGTTGCCGTTGGCATCCACCTGAGTAACGTACTGAATCCCGTCGAGGGTGATGACGATTTTGTTCCCTGCCGCCGCGCCAGTGCTTGAGCCAGAGATAATTTGCGCCTGAGCGTGCTCTTCAAGGTTGATGATGTCGTCACCCGCCACGACGTTAAAGCTGACGGTCGGCGCGGTGGTGTCCAGCGTCATGTTCTGGCTGCCGGTGGTTTTGTTGCCTGCCGCATCGCTGACGTCAACTTTTACCGCATACTGGTTATCCGCCAGCGCGCCCAGGGCGGTTGAATCAAGCGTAATGCTCCAGGTGCCGTCCGCTTTCACTACGCCGGTGTAGGTTTTTCCGTCCAGGGTCAGGGTAACCGTCTGCCCGGCCTCCGCATTTGACGTCCCGGTAACGGTCACGCCTGCGCCTGCTTCTGCAGCGTTAATCACGTTGTCCGTGGCGATCGGGTCGATAGTCAGCCCCGGTGCCGTGGCGTCAACGCTGAACTCACGCTCCGCGCTGGCGCCGTTCCCGTTCACGTTAGTGACGCTAACTTTCACCGTCGCATCGCCGTCCCTCAGTCCGGCCATATCGCTTGCCGGCACGCTGTAGTGCCAGCTGCCGTCGGACTCAACCTGGGCCGTGTAGGTGTGGCCGCCGAAGATAATCGTGACGGTTTGCCCCGCCTCAACGTTTTGGGTTTTACCGGAAAGCACCAGGTCTGCCCCTTTCTCGGCGGCATTAAGCACGTTATCTGCGGTGATAGCTTCAACGCTGACCGCGACCGGAGTGAGATCGACCGTCACGGAGCGATCGATAGAGATCGGATTGCCCGAGCTGCTGCTGCCCGCCGCCGTCACGGTGATATTACCCGCTGCCCACAGGCCGACATCTTGCGCCGGAAGGGCTGCCGACCATGTGCCGCTCGCGCTAACCGTCGCCAGGTAGTTCTTGCCGTTAATGGTGACGGTGACGGTGCTGCCTTCGTTCATGCCGCTGGCGCTGCCGCTGATAATCAGGTTCTGATTGTGCTCGATGGCGTTGACGACGTCATCGCCGGCCACGGTGTTGATGCGGATGCCCGGCAGGCTGGCGTCAATCGTAAACTCACGGTCTGCCGTGCCGCTGTTGCCGTGGCCGTTGGTGACCGAAGCCGTGACGGTTAATTTTCCGTTACCCAGGGCGCTCAGCACGTCGGCCGGCAGGTCGAGGCTCCAGCTCAAATCACTCTGCACCGTCGCGGTGTAGGTTTTCCCACCCAGTTTTATAGTGACAGTGTCACCTACGGCGGCATTGCTGACTTTTCCGCTCAGGGTCTGGCCTGCCGCGATTTCCGCAGCATTAAGGACGTTGTCTGCGGTAACCGGGTTAATCGTGACGCCCGGGGCGGCAGTGTCCACCAGCAGATTAGCGTTGGCGCTGGCGCTGTTGCCGATAGCGCTGGTTGCGGTGGCTGTCAGCGTATAGTTTGCTTCACCCAGTCCGGCCAGGTCGCCCGGCTGAACGTCCACGCGCCAGTTGCCGCTGGCGTCGGTGGTGGCGGTGTAGTTTTTGCCGTTCAGGGTGACGATGACGGCGGTGCCCGGCGCCAGATTAGCGCTGGTGCCGCTCAGCGTCAGTACTTCGCCTTTTTCAATGGCGTTCAGCACGTTATCGCCGCTGATAGCATTGAAGTTTAGCGACGGCAGGCCGGTATTAACCGTCACTTCATGGCTGCCGCTGCCGGTATTGCCGGCGCTGTCCGTCAGGCTGGCGTTGATGGTGACTTTACCGTCCGCAAGCTGGCTTACCACGCCGGCCGGGACGCCGATGCTCCAGTTGCCCGCCGCATCCACGGTGGTGGTCCAGCTGTTTGCGCCAATAGTCACGGTGATTTTATCCCCGGCAGCAGCGCCGCGGCTGGAACCGGAGATAATCTGTGCCTGCCCGTGTTCGGCGAGGTTAATCACGTCGTCGCCGGCGACCACGCCAAACGAAATGGACGGCACGGTGACGTCCACGCTCAGGTTATGGCTCGCGGAGGATCCGTTGCCTGCGGCATCGCTGACGCTGGCTTCAACGGTATACACGCCGTCGCCAAGCGCGGAGGCTTTGTCAACCGGAACGGTTACGCTCCAGCTGCTGTCGGCCTGCACGGTGCCGGTATAAGTTTCATTGTTCAGCTTCACGGTCACGGTCTGGCCCGGCTCCGCGTCGCTGGTGCCGGTAATCACCAGCGGCTGCCCGGCCTCGGCGGCATTGAGCACGTTATCCCCGGCGAGGGTGTTGATTTGCAGAGTCGGGGCTGCGGTATCCACGCTGATTTCACGCCCGGCCGATGCCCCGTTGCCGCTCACGTTAGCGACGCTGACTTCCACGGAAGTTTCGCCGTCTTTCAGCCCCTGCATATCATTAGCCGGGACGGTGAATTTCCAGCTGCCGTCGCTCTCTACCTGAGTGGTGTAGGTGTGCCCCGCAAAGGTAATGGTGATTGTCTGCCCGGCTTCCACATTCTGTGTTACCCCGGAGAGCAATAAATCAGCGCCTTTCTCGGCGGCGTTCAGCACGTCGTCTCCGGCAATCTGGCCGATGGTTATCGCCACCGCGTTGAGATCTACATTGACGGTATGATCGATGGAGACTGGGTTACCTGAACTGCTGGTTCCGCCTGCAGAAACGGTGATATCTCCAGCCTGCCACTGGCTGACTTCGTTTCCTGGCACCACGGTCTGCCAGCTGCCGTCGGCCCGCACCGTTGCGGCATAGTCTTTACCGTTGATGGTTACGGTTACCGTGCTGCCTTCGTTCAGGCCGCTGCTGGTGCCGTTGATCACCAGGTTCAGGCCATGTTCAATGGCGTTGATAACGTCATCGCCCGCAATGGTATTAATCCGGATGCCCGGTAGTGCCGCATCGATGGTGACGTCGCGCGAACCGGTGCCGGTGTTACCCGCCCCGTCCGTCACGGAGGCGTTAATTTTAAGCGAGCCGTCGCCGAGCGCGGTCAGCACGTCCTTGCCAAGGGTCAGGCTCCAGGTAAGATCGCTTTGCACCTTAGCGGTGTAGTTCACGCCGCCAATGTTAATGGTCACGTCCGCCCCGGCCTGCACGCCGGTCACGCGCCCGGTAATCGTCTGACCAGCCGCCAGCTCTGCGGCATTGATAATGTCGTCGATCGCCACGGCATTGATGATAACGCCCGGCAGCGTAGAGGCGACTTCCAGGGTGCTGCTCTGGCTGCCAGCATTGCCCACGCCGTTGCTGGCGCTGACGGAAACATCATAGAAGGCCTCGCCAAGCTTGCCAACGTCGCCCGCTGGGACGGTAGTGGTCCATTTACCGTCGTCACCCACGGTGGCCGCATAGTTTTTACCGTTCAGATTCACCGTCACCGACGTCCCGGCAACAAGGCCGGTAGACGAGCCGCTAATTACCACATCCCCCGTTTTCTCATCGGCGTTGAGGATGTTATCCCCCGCAATGGTGTCGATGCTCAGGGTTGGCGCGACGGTATCCACCTTAAAGGTATGCGAAGCATCGCCGGTATTGCCCGCTTTGTCGGTAATAGACGCGGTCACCGTGTAAGTATTGTCGCCCAGCGCGCTGATATCAGCCCGCGGCACGCCCACGCTCCAGTTGCCGTTCGCGTCCACCACGCCGGTATAGCTTTTATTTCCCAGCGTGACGGTAACAATATCGCCAGCCTGCGCGCCGCTGCTGGTGCCGGAAATCACCTGCGCCTGGCCGTGCTCGGTCTGGTTAATAACATCGTCGGTAGCGATGGTGCCGATGGTCACTTTAGGCACGGTTACGTCTACAAGCACGTCGCGGCTGGCGCTGCCTGGGTTACCGGCGCGGTCTTCTACGCTTGCGGTAACGGTGATGTTACCGTCGACCAGCTTGCCGACGTCCGCTGCAGGTACGCTCAGGCTCCAGCTGCCGTCTGCTTTGACCGTTGCCTGATAGCTTTCGCCGTTCAGCTGGACGGTCACTGTCTGGCCCGCCTCTGCGGTGCTCGTTCCGCTGATAATCAGATCCTGCTTCGCCTCTGCGGCATTCAGCAGGTTATCCTGGCTGACTGGGTCAACGGTCAGCGCCGGGACAAGGCTGTCGACGCTGACGTTTTGCGCCGCTTCGGTGCTGTTGCCATTTTTGTTGGTGACGCTCACCTGCACGGCGGTGTCACCCTCTTTCAGGTTCACCATATCTGCCGCCGGAACGGTGTATTTCCAGCTGCCGTCCGCCTGAACCGTGGCGGTGTAAGTGTGCCCGGCAAAGGTAATGTTGACGGTCTGCCCCGGCTCTACATTTTGCGTCATGCCGGAGAGTTCGAGATTGGCGCCTTTTTCGGCGGCATTCAGCACGTTATCGCCGGTTATTGCGTTAATGCTGATGACCACTTCGCTGAGATCGACGGTCACCTGATGCTGGATAGCCACATCGTTGCCCGCGCCGCTGCTGCCCTTCACCTCAAGGGTGACGGCACCTTCAGCCCAACGGGCGACATCTTCCCCTGGTACGGCGGCCTGCCAGCTGCCGTCCGCGCGGACGGTTGCCGCATAGTCTTTGCCGTTGATCGTTACGGTCACCGCGCTGCCCGCGCTGAGGCCGGTGCTGGTGCCGTTGATAATCAGGTTCTGGTTATGTTCGATGGCGTTAATCACGTCGTCACCCGCGACGGTGTCCACGCGCAGCCCCGGCAGGTTCGCGTCGATAACGATATCCCGGCTGCCGCTGCCGGTGTTGCCGTGCCCGTTGGTCACAGAAGCGGTGATGGTCAACTCGCCGTTGCCCAGCGCGGTGAGGATTTCTTTGGAAACCGGCAGGCTCCAGCTCAAATCGTCCTGGACGGTCGCCTGATACAGCTTGCCGCCGAGATTAATAGTGACAATGTCACCTTTTATCGCCCCGGTGACGGTGCCGCTCAGCGTCTGGCCGCTGGCGATTTCCGTGACGTTGAGAATGTTGTCACCGGTGACGCTGTTGATAGTGACGGTCGGCAAGGCGCTATCGACCTGCACGTTGTGGCTGTCGCTGTTGCTATTGCCGTGGGCGTCGGTCACTGACGCGGTCACCGTGTAGTTAGCTTCGCCCAGCTTGCTGACGGCGGAAGCCGGGACCGTTGTGCTCCAGCTGCCGTCGGTTCCGGCCACGGCCTGATAATTAATCCCGTTCAGGGTGACGGTGATAAGGGTGCCCGCTGGCTGATTGCTGGTGCCTGAGAGCACCAGATCCTCGCCTTTTTCCGTCGCGTTAATGACGTCATCTACCGCGATAGTGGCAACCGTAATAACCGGCAGCGCGGTGTTGACGGTCAGGGCATGATCGACGCTGCCGCTGTTGCCTGCCGCATCGGTGACGCTGGCAGTAATGGTGTAGCTGCCGTCCGCGAGGCCATGAATGACCGACGCCGGGATACCGACATTCCAGTTGCCGTTAGCGTCCAGCGTGGTGGTGAAGGTGAACGACGTTCCCTGCCCGTTGGTCACCACGACGGTAACCACATCCCCTGCGGCCGCCCCGGTGCTGGTGCCGCTCACGGTATGAGCCTGGTTATGCTCGCTGGCGTTAATAGTGTCATCCCCGGCAACGGGGTCGATGGTCAGCTTCGGCTCGGTGATATCCACCAGCATGCCGCGATCGGCATTTGCCGGGTTACCGGCTTTGTCAGCGACAGACGCGCTGACGGTGATGATGCCGTCCTTGAGCGCGGCCAGGTCGTTAGCCGGCACGCTGACGCTCCAGCGGCCGTCAGGGCCGACCGTCGCGGTATAGTTGACGTTATTCAGCGTGACCGTCACTTCCTGCCCCGGCTCAGCGCTGCTGCTGCCGCTGACAATCAAAGGCTGTTTCGCCTCTGCGGCGTTAAGCAGGTTATTCCCGCTCAGCGGTTCGATAATTAACGCAGGCGCGCTGGCGTCCACGCCGTATTCCTGGGCGGCATTCGCCGGGTTGCCGTTAGCATTGCTGACGCTGACGGTCACCTGGGCATCCCCGTCCTTCAGCTTCGCCATATCGGCGGCAGGCACGGTGTAGCTCCAGCTTCCATCGTCATTGACGGTGGTGGTATAGCGATGCCCCGCAAACGTAATAGTAACGTTCTGGCCCGGCTCAACGTTGGTGGTGAGGCCGGAAAGTACCAGATCGGTGCCTTTTTCTGCCGCGTTCAGCACGTTATCCGCCGTGACGCTGTTTACGCTGATGGACACCGGCGCTAAATCGACATCGACGATACCGTCGATGCTGACCGGGTTTTTGGCGCTATCTTCTGCTTTAGCCGTTACCGTCAGTACTCCGTCAGGCCAGCCGTTGACATCCACGCCCGGTATCGCAGCGCTCCAGGTTCCATCGGCGTTAACCGTTGCCAGGTAGTCTTTGCCGTTCAGCGTGACGGTAACTACGCTGCCTGCGTTCAGACCGCTGCTGGTACCGCTGACGATCAGGTCCTGGCTATGCTCCGCCAGGTTGATAACATCGTCGCCCGCGATCGTATCGATGCGCAGGCCCGGCAGTTGGGCATCGATGGTAATGTCATGTTCCGTGCTGCCGGTGTTGCCCCGCCCGTTGGTGACGGAGGCGTGGACGGTAAGCTCGCCATCGCCCAGCGCGGTGAGCATTTCTTTGCTCAGCGGCAAATTCCAGCTCAGGTCGCTCTGTACGATAACGGTATAGCTTTTGCCGCCAAGAATAACGGTAACTTCATCGCCTGCCGCCGCGTTGATCACGCTGCCGCTGAGTACCTGCCCGGCGTTAACCTCCGCGAGGTTAATGATGTTATCGCCCGCGACGGTGTTAATGGTGATAATCGGCAGAGAACTGTCGACCAGCACGCTGTGGCTGGCAGAATTGCCGTTGCCGCTGGCGTCCGTGACGGAAGCGTTCACGGTATAGCTGGCTTCACCCAGCCTGGCGACGTCCAGCGCCGGGATCTTCACGCTCCACGCATTGCCGTTGACGACGGCCGCGTAGTCCACGCCGTTCAGATTGACGGTGATTTGCGTCCCGTCTGGCTGATTGCTGGTGCCGCTAATGGTGACTTCCGCGCTCTTTTCCGCCGCGTTAATCACATCATCCTGGGCGATGGCATTGATGGTGATTTGCGGCAGTCCGGTAGCAACGTCAAACGCCAGCGAGCTGCCGCCGACGTTGCCTGCTTTGTCCGTCACCACGACAGTTGCGGTGTATTTGCCGTCCGCCAGGCCGCTTATCACCTCTGCGGGCAGGCCAAGGCTCCAGTTGCCGCTGGCGTCCAGCACCGTTGAGTATTCCACGCCGTTAACGGTGATTTTCACGCTGTCGCCCACGGCGGCGCCGGTGGCCTTCCCGGACAATACCTGCGCCTGAGCATGCTCGGAGCGGTTAACGATGTTGTCGCCGGCGAAAGTATTGATGGTGACAACCGGCACGGTGGTATCGACCAGCATTCCGTGGCTGGTGCTGACCGGGTTGCCCGCTACGTCGCTGACGCTGGCGCTAACCGACCAGCTCCCGTCAGTCAGGTTAGCCAGGTCGGCAACCGGTACGGTAACGCTCCAGGTGCCGTCGGCCAGCACCAGTCCGGTGTAGCTTTGGTTGTTGAGGCTTACGGTGACCGTTTGTCCCGGCTGGGCGGTGCTGGTCCCGGTTATCACCAGATCCTGTGCCGCTTCGGCATGGTTAAGAATATTGTCGGCCGTGATGCTGTTCAGCGTGATGGCCGGGGGCTGGGTATCGACCAGCACTTCACGCGAGCCGCTGGCGCTGTTCCCGCTGACGTTGGTGACGCTGACGGAGACGTCGGCGCGGCCGTCAATCATGTCGCGCATATCCGCCGCCGGGACGGTATACGTCCAGTCCCCGTTTTCGTTAACGGTTGTGGTGTAGGTGTGCCCGGCAAACTTAATGACCACCGTTTGCCCGGCTTCCACGCCCAGGGTTTTTCCGCTCAGGGTGAGATCTGCAGCTTTTTCAACCGCGTTTAGCCTGTCGTCGCTGGTCACGCTGTTGATGGAGATAGCGACGGAGTTCAGGTCAACGTCCACCGGGCGGGAGGCCGCAACCGGATTACCTGATTCGTCGGCGGAGCTGGCAACCATCTCCAGCTTGCCGTTCGGCCAGCCAGCCAGATCGCCTGCCGGAATACCAATTTGCCAGCTTCCCGTGGCGCTCACTGCCGCCTGATAGTCCACGCCATTAATGCGCACGGTGATAATCGTGCCGGCATTGAGGTGCGTGCTGGTCCCCGTCACGGTCAGATCCTGATGCTGCTCGATGGCGTTAATCACATCATCGCCGGAGACGGTATTGATGCGCAGCCCCGGAAGCTGGGCGTTGATATTGATGTCACGGCTGCCGGAGCCGGTATTGCCGTGGCCGTTGGTCACGGAGGCGACGATTGAAACATCGCCGTCGCCCAGCGCCTGCAGGTCAGCCGCAGGAACAGTGGTGCTCCAGGTCAAATCGCTTTGTACGGTGGCGGTGTAGTTTTGACCGCCAATGTTAATGGTGACGGTGTCGCCCTGATGCGCCCCGGTGACGCGCCCGCTCAGCGTCTGATCGTTAGCGATTTCGCTGTTATTAACGCGGTTATCGCCCGCAAAAGTGGACACAATAACCGTTGGCAGGGCCGTATCTACCTGCAGCGTGGCCGTTGCCGTCCCGGTATTGCCGGTGGTATCCGTGCCGCTCACGCTAAGCGTGTAGGTAGTGTCCCCTAGCTTAACCACGTCGCTGACAGGAACCTGCACCTGCCAGACGCCGCCCTGAACTTGCGCGGTATAATTTACGCTATTCAGCGTCACGGTGACGGTGCTGCCGTCCGGCAAATTGCTGGTGCCGCTTAGGGTTAAAGGCTGGGCCGCTTCAATGGCGTTCAGCACGTTGTCCTGGCTAATCGCGTTGAAAGCCACGTTCGGCGGGGTGGAGCTGACGGTGATGTCGTGCGTGGTGGAGCCCGTATTGCCGGCGGCATCGGTAATGGCCACGGTAATGGTGTTCTGGCCTTCCGGCAGCGAAGAGATAACCTCTTTAGGCACGCCGATGCTCCAGCTGCCGTTCGCCTGCACGGTGGTTTGGTAGGTTTCGCCCCCAATGGAAACGGTGATTTTATCGCCTGGCGCTGCGCCACGGCTGGTGCCGGAAATAACCTGCGCCTGCCCTTGTTCGCTGACGCTGAGAATATCATCCCCGGCCACGGTATTGACGCTGGCTTCCGGCGGTGTGGTGTCCACCAGCAGGGAAGAGGTTGTCGTCGTAGCGTTGCCCGCTTTGTCGCTGACGCTGAGGTTCAGCGTGTAGCTGTTGTCCGCCATAGCCTGCACGTCGGCCGCCGGAACCTCCATGCTCCAGCTGCCGTCTGCGCCCACGGTCGCGGTATAGGTTTTGCCGTTCAGCTTAAGGGTGACCACCTGTCCGGCTTCGGCGTCGGTTTTACCGCTGACGGTGACCGCCGCGTTATATTCAGCGGCGTTGATAATGTTGTCGCCCGCGAGGGTGTCCAGCGTCAGAGTCGGGGCTTTGGTGTCTACTACCAGCGTTTCACTGGCAGAAATATTATTGCCCGCAGCGTCTTTGCCGCTGACGGCCACCGTCCAGCTGCCGTCGGCCAGGTTTTTAGCCTCGGCTGCCGGCACGGTTACGCTCCAGCTGCCGTCGCTGCCCACGGTAGTCGTATAGGTTTTGCCGTTCAGGGTGATGGCTAACGGCGTGCCGTTCGCCAGCTCTTTTGCGCTGCCGCTGATGACGACGTCATTTGCCTGCTCCGCCGCGTTGAGCATATTGTCGCCTGCGATCGTCGCGACGGTCAGTGAGGCCTGGGCGGTGACGACGTTGAGGGTTATCTCCCCGGCGGAGGTGATTTTATTGCCGTCAATTTGCACCACGCTGTAGGTGTGCGTGCCGTCCGGCTGCTCGCTCAGCAGAACCTTCCAGCTGCCGTTGCCGTCGACCATGGTGCTGGCAATGGTGTTGCCATTACCGTCTTTAACCTGAATCGTGGCGCCCGGCTGCCCGGAACCGCTGAAGGTTGGCGTTGAATCATCGGTAACCGCGTTGCTGCTCAACAGCCCTTTGCTGTCACCTTTGTTGTCGGTGACCGTAAAAGTCGGCCGGGCGCTTTCCACCTCGTTGGTGTTGTCGATAACTTCGGTGTGTGACTTGCCGCCGCCGTGTGCCAGCAGTGCGCCAATGCCCACCCCGCCCGCCACGGCACCGGCAACCCAGCCCCACGGCATGTCGCTCAGCAGCGAGCCGTCCATGAACGGCTCGATGGATTCGATCGGCACTGCGGTAGCGGTTAATTCAGTGCCCTGCGTCCCTACGGCCGCGCCCGCTTCGTCAAAAGTGATATGGGTCAGTTCTTTCCCGTCATCAAACACCAACTCTGAGTGGTGCCCCGCCCGCCCTTCTTCCTCCACGAAATAGCCGTTACAGCGAATGACGCTGCCGTCTTTCATGTACACCAGCAGATCGTTGCCCTGACGCACATAGTGCGCCACGTCTTTGGCACTGCCGTGAATCTGAATGATGGAGGGGGAAGAGAGCGAAACAGAGAGATTCCCGTCGCCGGTTACCAGGGTTTTCTCTGCATCTTTACGGGAAATAACGTCCAGAATCTTATTCATAGCACTTCTCCTTAAATATGCCGAAACGAGGCATATGTTCTTATTTTTTGGATGTGGGTATCCCTGAGAAATCCAGCTCTCATTTCACATCAACTTATTTTCAGGCGAGTGAGGCTAACCCACTGCCCTGACTCTCTTTATTTCAAATCAGGTAATTTCGACGCGGCATTTTTTTCTACTCCTGTCAGGGGTAATAAATTATCCACGGCAGCAGCGTAAATTACCGCGGCCTGCCAGCCGTCAAAATCAGCATTAATTTGCGCATAGGCGGCCTGAAAAACATCCTGCTCTACGCTTAATAAATCATTAAGGCTGCGTTTGCTGAGCTTATATTCATTTTTATAAACTTCGCGGGCGCGCCGGGCGTTCTCTAACTGCAGCTTTCCCGCCGTCTCACGGCCTTTGGCCCCGTTCCAGTCGGCCATCGCCACCGACGCCTTCTGCAGCACGTCGAACTTGGCCTGTTCGACCTGAGAGGCCGCAATGCGCCTTGCGCCCTGTGCCTGCTCGACCTGGGCGGAAACCGCGCCGCCCTGATAGATAGGCGCATCCACGTTAAGCTGAATCTGGTCGTCCCAGTACGCGCTGTTGTTGGACTGGTAGCGCGTACGCCCGCCCCGCAGGCTTAGCGTCGGCCAGTGGCCTGATTTTGCTTTCTCTACGGCATATCCCGAGGATTCACGCATCGCCTCAGCGGCCAGCACGCTGGGGATCAGCGAGTAATCGATGTTGTCGAGCGGTGCCTGTTCCAGCGCCAGGCGCGCGGGCATGGCCTGATAGTTCGCGGCGCTTACGCCGGTTAGCACCGCCAGCCTGGCCTTTGCACTCTGTCCCGCGGCCAGGTACTGCTCCAGCGTCGAACGCATACCGGCGATGCGCGTCTGGGTTTGCAGCACGTCTGAACTTGAACTCAGCCCGGCATCAGCGCGCAGCTTTGCCATGGTGTTCACGTTTTGCAGCGCGGCGATACTCTCTTCCGTCGCCGCGACCAGCGCCTCGTTACGCTTCAGGTCGACATACGCCTGGGCGGTTTTTTCCGCCACGCCGGTTAGCGTCGCCATCAGCTGATAGCGGTAGCTTTCGCGCTGGCTTTGCTGCTGGCTGATGTTGCTGTTGGTTTTACCAAAGTCATACACCAGCTGAGTCAGGCTCAGTCCGTAGGCCGCCGAGTTCTTGAGCGAGCCGCTTGAGTCCGTGGTACGTGAGTGACCGGTACTGCCGTTGAGAGAAATCTGCGGCATCCAGGCGCTTCGGGCTTGATCAATCTGCGCCTGCCCAATACCGAACTGCGCCGCCTGCTGAGAGACGGACGGATCGCGGTCGAGCGCGAACAGAATACTTTCCCCCAGCGTCAGGGTTGACGCCTGCGCAATGCCGGGTGCCGTGGCCCAGGCCGGTGTCGGCGCGGCATTCACCTGCATGCCGCTACCGAGGCAAATAACGGCAAGGATCATGGCTGGCAGGGAATAAGACTGAAGCATAGACGGCGATATCCTTATCCAACGTAATAATCTGGATGATGTTGTGCCGTCCTGTATTGGATATAAACAGGCACGGCTCGATAAATTATTTCTTTTAAACGGCTGTAATATTTAAATTTAAATACTCACAGCGTGGTTTTGCATTAATTTCATGAAACAATACGTTCTGACTAAAAAGAGGTAGAAAACTATCCTTCGCTTTCGTTTCTTCTTAAAAAATGAAGGTCACAATTTCACTGCCTCTTAATATAAAGGCGACACGCAATATGACTTATTTAATTCGGGGGATCAAACTGGCCCCATCCTTTTCCCGAATCGTTTGTAAGAAAAATCCTACCAAAGAAAATTTAACCTCACCAATCATTTATTGTTAACAGTGTGTTACTTAAAAGGAAGGGGCCGGGGCATAGCGATCGATAACCCCGACGAATGAATACATAAACACAAATAGCTAACAGTTATAATTCATAAGGTTATGGAACAGGCTTTGATTTACATCAATTTTACATTTCGGGGAAATATGCCGATAAATCCGGGCTGCTCATTTTTGGTTGTTTTTCCATAAATGTTACATTGCCGTAAGTTTTACGCAAAATAAGGTCGCATGGACAAATGTGTGCCCGAAGAGATAGTCACTTAACGCAAATACTTCATGACTAAAATAGCGCCTTCTTGACAAAAAAATGCAAAAAAAAGACCGGGAAAACCCGGTCTGAAGGTAGCAACATTTATTATCATGATTAATGGTCAAGATCGGACAACGATCTCCCCTCGCGGGAGGGGGACCATCAGATTACCAGCGACAGATAATTCCGGGCCGTGATAAGCGCCGAAATGTGCTCACATTCAGTAACGCACGCAAACCGTTTTGGTTTCGGTATAGGCGTCGAGCCAGTCGGGGCCAAAATCGCGGCCTGTGCCTGACTGCTTCATGCCACCGAAGGGCATGTTGGCATCGATAAGCGTGTGGCTGTTTACCCAAACCGTACCGGCCTGAATGCGCCCGGTATACTGCATTGCCGCCTGCAGGCTGTTGGTCCACAGGCTCGCCGTAAGGCCGTAGTCGCTGTCGTTAGCCAGCCGCAACGCTTCTTCCGCATCCGCCACCCGCACGAGGTTGACCACCGGGCCAAAGACCTCTTCTTTGGTGAGCCGCAGGCTGGCTGAAGGGTTTACCACCAGCGTCGGCGCAATGTAGTAGCCGCTGCCCTGCGGGCCTGGATTGCCGGAGATAAGTTCAGCCCGCTGCTCCTCTGCCTGGGCCAGATAACCGGCGACTTTTTGCTGCTGAACCTTCGAAACTAACGGGTTGATATGGGCAGCCGGATCCATGCCCGCCCCTACCTGCAGTGATTTCACCGCCTGCTCAAAACCACTCACCAGCGTGTCGAACAGCGGCGCCTCGATATAAATCCGCGAGCTGGCGGCACACACCTGCCCTTGATTGAGGAAACTGCCCGCCATTAAGCCTTCAATGACCATTGCCGGGTCGGCATCTTTCAGCACGATAGCCGGGTTTTTGCCCCCCAGCTCCAGCGTTACGCGCGTTAACCTGTCTGCCGCCGCTCTGGCGATGCCCTTTCCCGTCGCGGTCGAACCGGTAAAGCTGACCTTGGCAATCAGCGGATGTTCGGTCAGCGCTTTGCCACAGCCCGCGCCGCTGCCTGTCACCACGTTGAATACGCCGTCCGGTACGCCAGCCTCGGTCGCCAGCTCCGCCATGCGCAGCAGCGTCAGCGGCGTGGTTTCCGAAGGCTTAACGACAATAGAACAGCCTGCGGCCAGGGCCGGCATCACTTTCCACATGCCAATCAGCAACGGGAAGTTCCACGGTACTATGCCCGCCACAACGCCAACCGGCTCTTTGCGCGTCCACGCCTGATAGCGTGCGCCTTCCGGCATAGGAATAGACACATCGAGCGTCTGGCCGCTGATTTTCGTCGTCAGGCCTGCGGTATAACGCATCCAGTTCAGCGTGCAGCCAACCTCAAACGCGCGGGAAATGTTGATGGACTTGCCCTGTTCAAGCGTCTCAAGCTGCGCCAGCTGTTCCGTATTTTGCTCAAGCAGATCTGCGAAACGCAGCAGGACTCTTTCTCGCCCGGCAGGCAGCATATTAGCCCATACGCCGCGGCTAAACGCACGCCAGGCAGACGTTACCGCCCGGTCAACATCCGCCACACTGGCATCGGCGCTGCTGGAAATCTGTTGCCCGTCTGCAGGGTTAAAAACCGGTAGACGCGCTTCGCTGTCAGACTCCTGCCAGCCGCCGTCAATGTAAAGCCCATGAGAACGCTGAAGAAACTGGCGTACATTGCCCAGCACGCTTACCGTTTCTGGCTCAGTCATAGCATCTCCTTATCAAGGTCATTATCGTGTAGCCCCCCTTCATTCTAGGCGTTATGTTGAGGTTAGGGTTTTCTGCGGCTGACATTCGCTTTGTTGGCTGTGACACGCTACACAAATGTTGATGATGATTCTTTTTTTGAATCACGTTTACCTATAGTTATTGGCTTCGGGCGGCGATAAGTGAGGATCTATGGCGGAAAGACAACACAACGAGCGATTCGAAAAATGGCTGGAGAAGGTGAATGTCGCATGTGGTCGTTTCTCGGGCGCGGCGCTGGAGCAAGGGTTTCACGGCAGCCTGAGGGAGCATCTTGCCCATGCCATTAAACTCAGCGTGGTAGAGATTAATCAGGCTCGTTTGCTGAGAACAAGCCGCGAAGTCGCCCAAAGTAACGACGCCTGGTTCTATACCGTCTTCCAGCTGGAGGGCGAAGCCGTGATGGAGCAAGGGGAAAACCAGGCCGTGCTCGGCCAGGGAGATATCACGCTTATCGACGCCTCACGCCCCAGCTGTTTTACCTATACCCACGGGGCGAAGCAGGTTTCGCTGTTGCTGCCCCGTCACCTGCTGGAGCAGCACCTGCGTCTGGGGGAAATCCCCTGCGCGCAAAGGCTCCCGGCCGAAATGCCGATGGTCCGCCTCAGCCACGGCCTGCTGCGTGAAAGCATGGGCAGCGACGGCCTGACCGGCGGAGAAAGTGAAGCCACGCTTGAGGCGATTGCCTGTCTGCTTGCTCCGGCGCTGACCCGGCACAGCCTGCCGCATTCAAAGCGCGATCGCCATCTGCAAAAAGTAATGACGCTGATTGACGAACATATTCAGTCGGAAACCCTGCGCCCGGAGTGGATTGCCGCCGAGTCCGGGATGTCGGTGCGAAGCCTCTATCGCCTGTTTGCCGATAAAGGCCTGGTGGTGGCTCAGTACATCAAAAACCGGCGGCTCGATCTCTGCGCCCAGGCGCTACGTACGGCGAGCCACAGCGAGAAGCTGGCAGGCATTGGCTACAGCTGGGGATTTGCCGATCACAGCCATTTTTCAACGGCGTTCAAAGGCAGGTTTGGTGTATCTCCGGGGGAGTATCGCAAGCGCTTTCAGGCGGCCTGAAAGGTAACCCTCACCCCAGCCCTCTCCCCAAAGGGGCGAGGGAGAAAACAAAAGCTATGGGAAACATTGTTTATTCCCTCTCCCTTCCAGGGAGAGGGGGAATAGACATAAAGCTATTTCTTCATCCACTGCCCGTTCAGGCCGCGCACGTATTCCCCGGCGGGCGCTCTGTCCACCAGTTTTTGCCCCGCCAGCCGCGCGACTTCGTTGATTGAGACATTATTGGTGTCCGCCAGCTGCTGATAATGCTGAGCGCGGCCTTCATTGATGCTTTTCACCAGCGCCAGCGTGTCTGGGTCCTGCTTAATCGGCGCGATATAGCCGCTGAGCGTTTCGCCTACCCGGCCTTGTTCACGAGCTTCGCTCAGGGTGAGCGCCATCGCTGACGCGCTGAAGAACAGGCCGGCCAGCAGCACGCCTTTAATCATTGATTTCATCGCCGTTCCCCTAATCAGAACAAATCGCTACGGTTTTTAAGCAGGCTTTCGACGTCTTTATCCACCTTGATGCGGATCTCGTGTTCGATTTTAACGTTCATATTGATGGTTATCGGCTCTTTGGGCGCGGCCACTTCGATGCGCGGCGTGCACCCCGCCAGCATCAGGGCCATCGATGCCAGCAGCGCGGCGGTAAAGTATTTCATTTGGGTTCCTCACAGGCTTCACCGGGTCGGGCGCAGCGAGCTGTTGGCAGCGCGGCGTTCTCTTCCAGCCAGGTTTGTAAATTATCGCCAAAGCGTAAACTGCGCCACAGGGTAAACAGGTTTTCCTGATGGGTATAGTTGAGATTGACGGTGTTGGTTTTGCCCTCGACGTGGCTAATGCCGGTCACGCTTGAACGCATCCTGACGACGCCGAGGTTATCCAGATCGATTTGGGTCCAGGAGCGTGATATTTCCATATAGCGCAGCCAGTTGATGGCCGCGCCCGCCGCCATGTTGTTGTCGACGATGGCGTCCGCCATGTCTTTATCCATGCGGAAGGTCATCGGCCCCGGGTTGGTCAGCCAGCCGTCTTTGATAATCCACTGCGGATGGTTGAGCCACAGCGGCAGCGCGCCGTTGAAGCGCCCGGACATGCTGAACTGTTTAGGGTTAATCGCCGTTACCAGCTGGCTGGAAGACAGCCCTGTCAGGCGCAAGAGCGCCGCGTCACGCTGCGGCATGCGCAATTGCTGCATTGAAATTTTGCCCCCGAGCACATCCGCGCTGACGTTGGTCAGCAGCAACGGCTGTTGCTCGCTCCACGGATACCAGCCTTCCAGATCGGCGGTAATGTTCTGCGCCGCTATCTGGTTGCGCACTTCGGCGATACGCAACGTCACCGGCCCGCGGGTGCCAAGGTGCCAGGTAGAATCGCTAAAGCGGAACGGCAGCACGAAGTCGACGCCGTTAATCTGGTTGTCGGGCATCCAGACGCTGCCGCTTTTCACCACGCCGTGGCCTCCGGCCTCGAAGCCTTGTTCTGCGGCGGCGGAGAAGGCAACCTGGGCGTACAGATCGCCGCCCTTGAGATCCATTTTCCAGTCAGCCGGCAGCAAAGGCTGGAACACGGTGAGCGTTTGTTTTGGCCACCAGGCATTGCCGCGCAGGCGCTCTCCGTCCCAGCGCCCCACTACGCGCACCGGGCCAATCTTCCCGGCATGCAGATTGCCCTTGAACAGGAAAGAGGTCGGGTTTTGCCCATCTACGCTGAACTTAAGCGTTGAAGGCGGCAAGGTGCTGCCGCCGCTAAAGGTGGTGGCGCCTGCATCAAGCGAGAAGTCGCCGTTAAAGGTCTCTTTTTGTTCGTCACGCTCCCAGCGCAGCGGCTTGTCCAACACCAGGCGAGGTTTGGACATCAGCATCGAGCCGTACTGAAGTTTGTCGAAGCCGGTTGACAGCGAACTCAGCTCGATGGCGCTGTCCCGCCACTCGCCAAGCCCGCGCACGTCCCATTTAGCCTGCATCGGCCTGAAGCTGCCCTTACCCCAGTAACGCCACTGCCACAGCCCGGCGTCCGGCAGGAAGTCGTTCGCCCTGCCGTCAAGGTGAAGCTCAACGGCTCCCATTTCATTATCGTGGGCACGAAGAATAGCCTGCAGCCTGCCGTCCACGCCTTTACTGGAAACGCGTACGCCCGCCAGCGGCCAGCGCACGTCGTCGATGTTCAGGGTTTCAATGAGGCGCCCGCGAGAACGCAGCAGCGCGCCGGGCTGGAACAACAGCGCCGGGTCGGTCAAGGCACCCGTTAGCTGCCCCGGCAGCACTGCGTAAAAAATCAGCCGATCCTGCTTCGCCTCGCCGGTAAGCTGCAGCGGCAAGGCGCTGTCGGTCAGGCTGAGTTTGCCGGGGCCGAAGTTTAACACGGCGTTGCCCTTCCCGGCTGCGCCCTGGGTCAGCACGTTCATGCGCCCGGTAAATACCGCGTTATCCAGCCCGTCCTGCCAGTTTTCAACTTTCAGCGTCAGCCCGCCGCCCAGCGGGAAACCTTCATAAGGCCAGCGCCACTGCCCGGCGTCAATGTCAAAGGCCTTTTCACTCAGACGCCAGGGAATGTTCAGCAGCGGCGCCTCGTCGCCTAGAGATTTTTTGACCGTCAAAGTCCCTGCATTTGTGTGCCAGTTAAGGGCGACGTTCAGCCTGTCCGGCTCCTGCGGAATTTGCAGCTGGGTCGCAACCTGGCCGTCCGTTGGCAGGCCATCTGGCACTAACGGCAGCGTTAAGTCGCCGACCAGCTCAAGCGGCGGAAGCCCTTCAAACGCTCCAACTTTCAGTTCACTGACCCGCAGGTTTTGCCCTTTGAGGGTGGCGGAAAGCGTGAGCAATTTGCCCTGATAATCCAGCTGTTGCTGCCGCGGCGTGAGCGAGAGATGCAGCGCTCCCGCGTATTGCAGCCACGGGGTAACGTTAAGCTGGTCGATAGTCAGCCAGGTGTTCGGCAGCATTTTCTGCCATTCTTCAAGGGTACGCGGCGCGGCAGGCGCAGAGTCCTCCGCCGGGATTTTGCTGATGCAGTCGGGGTTCAGGTTGAGCGCGGCGAGATGCAGCCGCCAGCGGCTCGGATGGCTGAGGGTCGCATCCTTAAGGCTTGCAAGCTCGCACTCCCCGGCAAGATAGCGAAGATCGGGAATCACAATCGCGCCGTTATGCAGGCGTGGGCTGGCCTCCATGGCGATACGCGTCCCCTGAGGCAGCCAGATACCGGCGAGCGTTGGCAGCCAGTGGGCCACCGTGAGCAGCAGCGACAGCGGCAATAGAATGAGCGCAAGCAGCAGGGCTAGAGCGGCTTTGTATTTACCCTTCATGGGTGGTTAATATCCTGATTCAGCGACAATTTAAGCCGAAATATGTCATTATTCTGGCACGATTCAGGCCGGGCGTGAAGGCAGCGGCTGCATTAAGCATAGTCTGCCCGGAAAGTGAAATAGTCACCTGCCGTTAAAATTTCAGTTTATAAATTGTATGATTATTTTAAGCATGATAATTTTAGAACCAACCCTTTCTGGAGATAAGTCTTATGAAACTTGCGGTTTATAGCACAAAACAGTACGACAAAAAGTATCTGGAGCAGGTTAACAAGGAGTATGGCTTTGATCTTGAATTTTTTGACTTCCTGCTGAGCGAAAAAACGGCCAAAACCGCCAACGGCTGTGACGGCGTGTGCATTTTCGTTAATGATGATGGTAGTCGCCCGGTGCTGGAAGAGCTAAAAAAACATGGCGTTAAGTTTATCGCGCTGCGCTGTGCCGGCTTTAACAACGTAGATTTAGACGCGGCAAAAGAGCTTGGTATGCCGGTTGTTCGCGTGCCTGCCTACTCGCCGGAAGCCGTGGCTGAACACGCTATCGGGATGATGATGTGCCTTAATCGCCGCATCCATCGCGCCTATCAGCGTACCCGCGACGCCAACTTCTCTCTGGAAGGATTAACCGGGTTTACCATGCACGGCAAAACCGCCGGGGTCATCGGCACCGGTAAAATCGGCATTGCCGCGTTGCGTATCCTGAAGGGGTTTGGCCTGCGCCTGCTGGCATTTGATCCGTACCCAAGCGCCGCGGCGCTGGATTTAGGCGTGGAGTATGTCGACCTCGAAACGCTGTTCGCGCAGTCCGATATTATCTCCCTGCACTGCCCGCTGACGCCGGAAAACTATCATCTGCTGAACCAAAGCGCGTTTGATCAAATGAAAGACGGCGTGATGGTGATTAACACCAGCCGCGGTGGACTGATTGATTCCCAGGCGGCGATTGACGCCCTGAAGCATCAGAAAATCGGCGCGCTGGGCATGGACGTGTACGAGAACGAACGCGATCTGTTCTTTGAAGATAAGTCTAACGACGTGATTCAGGACGACGTGTTCCGCCGTCTTTCCGCCTGCCATAACGTGCTGTTTACCGGCCACCAGGCGTTTCTGACGGCTGAAGCGTTGATCAGCATTTCTGAAACTACGCTTGAGAACCTGCGTCAGTTAGAAAAAGGCGAGCCCTGCCCGAACCAAATTAATTGATTTCACACCCTCTTCTCGCAGGAAGAGGGTTTATTTTAAGAATATCCTTACTGATTCATGCGCCACATCCTGCGAAAGTGGCGCCCTTTCATTGATGACACATAAACCTTAGGGAGAAGAGATGAAAAAGTTTGCTTCACTGATGCTGGCAAGCGTTGTTCTGGCGGGCTGTGCCCAACCGGCGGATAAAGGTTCCGTGACTGCACAAGATTTGCAGCACCACCGTTTTGTGCTGGAGAGCGTTGACGGCAAGCCTCTGGTCGTTAAAAACACCAAACGCGCGCCTGAGCTGAGCTTCGGTGAGAACATGCATATTTCTGGCGCGATGTGTAACCGCTTTATGGGCCAGGCTACGCTTGAGAACAATACGCTGAAGGTGAAAGGGCTGGGCATGACTATGATGCTTTGCGTTGAGCCACAGCTTAACGACCTGGATCACCGTATTAATGAGATGCTGACCGCCGGGGCTAACGTTTCTCTGGCAAACCAGCAGCTGGTGTTGAAAAGCGGCCAGCACACGCTGACGTACAAACTGGCCGATCTGGTTAATTAATCAGTAGCTTCCACAGGTGCCAGCGGCAAGCGAGTTCTCGCTACAGCGTTTGCCGTTCGGCATAGCACACATGCCCATCGCACTGCCGTCCAGCTGACGCGCAACGCTCATCGTGCCGCCAATCATCGCACAGTTCGCTTCGCCCTGGCTGGACATCGCCGCCCTGAGGCCGGGGGGTACGTGGGCCGCAGTGGCCTGTTGAGGGGGTTCATTACTGCATGCTGATAATAACAGTGCGGCACAACCGGCTAAAAACGCAGCGCGCATGGCTTCTCTCTCCCGTCTGAATATGCAAAACCTTTGCATAATGGCGCATGGCTCCCGCTGCGTCGAGAGCACAAAGCAATAAAGTGTGTTGTTTTATGTGGCTTAGATCACTTTTCAAACTAAAACATCAGAGTTTTCTGAGCGCCCCGGCGTTCAATCCGGCTCTGCATCGATGAGTAACAGCGTGCCGTGGCTGCCGGGCAGCACGCGATGCACCGCCTCTTTGGGCACCAGATAATAATCCCCGGCTTCGAGCGAGAAGGTTTTGTCGTCCACCACCAGCGTCATCTGCCCTTCAATCACCACCAGTAATTCTTCAAACCCGGTATGGGACTCATCGGGAATCCCCTCGCCGCCCATTTTGATCAGCTTGATATTGGCCTGGCCGACCTGCCCAAGCAGCCGTGAACGCCAGACATCCGATAGCGCTCCTGCCAGCGTTGTTAACGATCCTGTAGACATTTTGTCGCCTTCTTCTGAGAAAGCGTTATCCATACCGCATCTTGCCCACGTTACAAATTCTTAATCACCATAAGATATTCAGGTAACACATTTCACTCACGCGTCACGCCAGGCCTGGATCAATTTGTGCACTCGGAGGCTCAGCAACTTCAAGCAGATAGATGGACGTACTATAATTGGGGGTTATTACGGGACTCAAGGCAGGCAGGCGGGTCCCTTTATTTTGCGCAATGTAAGGGTGTCTTATGATCACTATCGACGGCAACGGTGCAGTCGCCTCCGTGGCGTTTCGTGCCAGCGAAGTAATTGCCATCTATCCTATTACCCCCAGCTCAACGATGGCCGAACAGGCCGATGCCTGGTCCGGCGACGGCAGAAAAAACGTCTGGGGTGATACGCCTCGCGTAGTCGAGATGCAGTCGGAAGCCGGCGCGATCGGGGCGGTGCACGGGGCGCTACAAACCGGCGCGCTTTCCACGTCGTTTACCTCGTCGCAGGGTTTACTGCTGATGATCCCGACGCTGTACAAGCTTGCTGGCCAGCTGACGCCTTTTGTTCTCCACGTTGCCGCGCGTACCGTGGCAACCCACGCGCTGTCCATTTTTGGCGACCACTCGGACGTGATGGCCGTGCGTCAGACCGGCTGTGCGATGCTGTGCGCCAGCAGCGTCCAGGAAGCTCAAGACTTCGCGCTGATTTCGCACATTGCGACCCTGAAAAGCCGCGTGCCGTTTATTCACTTCTTCGACGGCTTCCGCACCTCGCACGAAATTAACAAAATCGTGCCGCTGGCGGATGACACCCTCCGCAGCCTGCTGCCGCAAAAAGAGATCGACGAGCATCGCGCTCGCGCCCTGAACCCGGAACATCCGGTGATTCGCGGGACCTCGGCTAACCCGGATACCTATTTCCAGTCTCGTGAAGCGACCAACCCCTGGTACAACGCGGTTTATGCTCACGTTGAACAGGCGATGAACGACTTTGCTGCGACGACAGGCCGCAGCTACCGTCCGTTCGAATATTACGGCCATCCTGAAGCCGAACGCGTGATTATCGTGATGGGCTCCGCCGTCGGCACCTGCGAAGAGGTCGTGGATGAGCTTCTGACCCGGGGCGAGAAAGTCGGCGTGCTGAAGGTTCGCCTGTACCGCCCCTTCTCCGCCGAACATTTGCTGGCGGTTCTGCCGCAAACCGCGCGCCAGGTGGCGGTGCTTGACCGAACCAAAGAGCCAGGCGCCCTCGCTGAACCGCTGTATCTCGACGTGATGACCGCGCTTGCCGAAGCCGTGAGCCGCGGCGACCGTGAAACGCTGCCTCGCGTCATCGGCGGCCGCTATGGGCTGTCGTCTAAGGAGTTCGGCCCGGAATGCGTGCTGGCTATCTTTAACGAGTTGAGCGAAGCCAAACCACGCCCGCGCTTCACCGTCGGAATTTACGACGATGTAACCAACCTTTCGCTGCCGTTACCGGAAAACACCCTGCCTAACCGCGCCAAACTGGAAGCGCTGTTTTATGGTCTGGGCAGCGACGGCAGCGTCTCGGCCACCAAGAACAACATCAAAATTATCGGGAACTCCACGCCGTGGTTTACCCAGGGCTACTTCGTTTATGACTCCAAAAAGGCCGGTGGCCTGACGGTTTCGCATCTGCGCGTCAGCGAACAGCCAATCAACTCCACCTACCTGATTGAGAAAGCCGATTTCGTCGGCTGTCACCAGCTGCAGTTTATCGACAAGTACCAGATGGCCGAGCGCCTGAAGCCCGGCGGTATTTTCCTGCTGAACACGCCTTACGCCGCCGACGAAGTCTGGAGCCGCCTGCCGCAGGAAGTTCAGGCAGTACTCAACCAGAAACAGGCGAGGCTGTACGTCATTAACGCGGCAAAAATCGCCCGTGAATGCCATCTGGGCGCCCGCATCAACACCGTGATGCAGATGGCGTTCTTCCACCTGACGCAGATCCTGCCGGGCGACACCGCGCTGGCGGAGCTGCAGGGCGCGATTGCCAAAAGTTACAGCAGCAAAGGGACGGAAATCGTCGAGCGTAACTGGCAGGCGCTGGCGCTGGCTCGTGATTCTCTGGCCGAAGTGCCTCTGCAGGCGGTTAACCCGGAAAGCGCGATGCGCCCTCCAGTGGTGTCCGACGCCGCCCCTGACTTTGTGAAAACCGTCACCGCCGCCATGCTCGCCGGGCTTGGCGATGCCCTGCCGGTTTCCGCGCTGCCGCCTGACGGCACCTGGCCGATGGGCACTACCCAGTGGGAAAAACGCAACATTGCCGAAGAAATCCCTATCTGGAAGCCGGATATCTGTACCCAGTGCAACCACTGCGTGGCGGCCTGCCCGCACTCGGCTATTCGTGCCAAAGTGGTTCAGCCGGAGGCAATGGATGGCGCCCCGGAAGCCCTGCAGTCTCTGGACGTGAAGTCCCGCGATATGCGCGGCCAGAAATATGTGCTGCAGGTGGCCCCGGAAGACTGCACCGGCTGTAACCTGTGCGTGGAAGTTTGCCCGGCAAAAGACCGTCAGAACCCGGAAATCAAGGCCATCAATATGATGTCCCGCCTTGAGCATGTTGAAGAAGAGAAAGAAAACTATGACTTCTTCCTCGCGCTGCCGGAAATCGATCGTGCCAGCCTGGAGCGCATCGATATTCGTACTTCTCAGCTGTTAACGCCGCTGTTTGAGTACTCTGGCGCCTGCTCCGGCTGCGGTGAAACGCCGTATATTAAAATTCTGACCCAGCTGTTCGGCGACCGTATGCTTATCGCGAACGCTACCGGCTGCTCGTCTATTTACGGCGGTAACCTGCCGTCCACGCCGTACACCACCGACGCCAACGGCCGCGGGCCTGCATGGGCAAACTCGCTGTTTGAGGATAACGCCGAGTTTGGCCTGGGCTTCCGCCTGACGGTGGATCAGCACCGCGCCCGCGTCATGCGCCTGCTGGGGCAGTTTGCCGATAAACTCCCGGCTGAGCTTAACGAGCAGCTTCACGCCGAAGCCACACCGGAAGTTCGCCGCGAACAGGTTGCTGAGCTGCGCAAGCATCTGGCTAACGTAGACGATGCGGATGCTCGTCAGCTGGTCACCGACGCCGACGCGCTGGTGGAGAAATCCATCTGGCTGATTGGCGGCGACGGCTGGGCTTACGACATCGGCTTTGGCGGCCTCGACCACGTGCTGAGCCTGACCGAGAACGTCAATATTCTGGTGCTGGATACGCAGTGTTATTCCAACACCGGGGGCCAGGCCTCTAAGGCTACGCCGCTGGGCGCGGTTACCAAGTTCGGCGAGCACGGCAAGCGCAAGGCGCGTAAAGACCTGGGCGTCAGCATGATGATGTACGGCCACGTGTATGTGGCGCAGATTTCGCTGGGCGCACAGCTTAACCAGACGATGAAGGCGATTCAGGAAGCGGAAGCCTATCCTGGCCCGTCGTTGATCATCGCCTACAGTCCTTGCGAAGAGCACGGTTACGATCTGGCGCTGAGCCATGACCAGATGCGTCAGCTGACCGCCACCGGCTTCTGGCCGCTCTACCGCTTTGACCCGCGCCGTGCGGACGAAGGCAAGCTGCCGCTGGCGCTGGACTCCCGTCCACCGTCCGATGCGCTGGCCGATACGTTGATGAAAGAGCAGCGTTTCCGTCGCCTGAATGCCCAGCAGCCGGAAGTCGCCGAGCAGCTCTGGAAAGACGCCGCGGCAGATTTGCAGAAGCGGTATGATTTCCTGGCACAGCTGGCGGGTAAAGCGGAGAAGGTTAGCGAGTAATCGGGGGGAATGCCCCTCACCCCGGCCCTCTCCCTGGAAGGGAGAGGGGGAAAACATAGATTGGCGTTCTTTTTATCCCCTCTCCCCCGTGGGGAGAGGGGGAATGATGGTGGGGAAACGGTCAGGATGAGGGGAAAATTCGTTTACTTCAGCAGGCGAACCTTCACCGACTTGCCCTTAATCTTCCCTTGTTGCAGCTGCTTCCACGCGTGACGCGCCACGGACTGGCGCACCGCAACGTAAACATGGATTGGGTGGACGTCGATTTTACCGATGTCCGCCCCTTCCAGCCCCATATCCCCGGTTAACGCGCCCAGAATATCGCCCGGACGCATTTTGGCTTTCTTGCCGCCGTCAATGCACAGCGTCGCCATTTCTGCTTCCAGCGGCTTCACGGAGACGCCGGACGGCACCTGCTGCCATTTCAGCGAAAGATTCAGCATCTCTGCCAGCACACTCGCACGCTGCGCCTCTTCCGGCGCACAGAAGCTAATAGCCAGCCCGCTTTGCCCCGCTCGCGCGGTACGACCAATGCGGTGGACGTGCACTTCCGGATCCCACGACAGCTCGTAGTTAATGACCATTTCCAGAGCTTTAATGTCCAGCCCACGAGCGGCAACGTCGGTCGCCACCAGCACGCGGCTGCTGCCGTTAGCAAAACGCACCAGCGTCTGGTCACGGTCACGCTGTTCCATATCACCATGCAGCGCTAACGCGCTTTGGTGGCGTTCATTCAGCGCATCACAAACGGCCTGGCAATCTTTTTTGGTATTACAAAACACTACGCAGGACGCGGGCTGATGTTTGCTCAGCAGCGCCAGCAGCAGGCCAATCTTGCCGCCGCGCGAAACTTCATAAAACTGCTGCTCTACGGACGGAAGTTCATCGACGGTATCAATTTCGATAGTTTGCGGGTCGCGCTGAACCCGGCCGCTGATCGCAGCAATGGTAGTTGGCCACGTGGCGGAGAAAAGCAGGGTCTGGCGTTTTACCGGCGCGTGGGCGATAACCTCGTCGATAGCGTCGGCAAAGCCCATATCCAGCATACGGTCGGCTTCGTCCAGCACCAGCGTTTGCAGGGCATTCAGCTTCACCGTTTCTTTTTTCAGGTGATCCAGCAGGCGGCCAGGCGTGGCAACGATAATGTGCGGCGCATGCTGCAGCGAGTCGCGCTGTACGCCGAACGGCTGGCCGCCGCACAGGGTCAGGATTTTAATATTTGGCATGTAGCGTGCCAGGCGACGCAGCTCTTTAGCAACCTGGTCGGCCAGCTCACGCGTCGGGCACAGCACCAGCGACTGGGTTAAAAACTGGCTGGCATCAATGTGCTGCAGCAGGCCAAGACCGAAAGCAGCCGTTTTGCCGCTGCCGGTTTTTGCCTGCGCACGGACGTCTTTTCCGGCCAGAATGGCGGGCAAGGCCGCTTCCTGAACGGGCGTCATTTCGTGATACCCCAGTTCGCTAAGGTTGGCGAGTTGTGCTTCAGGTAAAGCGTTCAGTGCGGAAAAAGCGGTCACAATGGTCATCTCTTAATAATAACGGGCAGGCGCGTATGCTAGCAGATTCGCGTGATTCAGGCGTGAGTTTATCAATTTTGCTGCGTTAGCGGGCTAAACAATAAAAAACGGCCCTTTAGATTTAGATCAGGTGCCGTTTTTCCGTAAGAGAGAATTCCAGCTAGCAGATAAAACGCGGCTTAAAGATTGATCGTAAACAGGAAGCCAGATAAAAAAATGATTACTATGCTTTGGCTTTGCGTCCTAAGCTAAATCAGAGGACGCGCTTAATGGCAGATAAGGAGCCAGAATGTTCGAAGATAATGACTATAAGCTTTATGTCATCGTGAACCGCACCGCCGACGTCAGCGTGCAAATGAATGCCGTGGGCCACCTTTGCGGCGGTATTATGCTCAAAGCGGATGAGCCTAAATTTCATGATTATCCCAACCAGGAAAGCGGCTTCAGTGCTTATATGAACCATTATCCGGTGGTGGTGCTTCAGTCTAAGAACAGCAGCCAGCTGGCGACGGCGCTTGAGAAATGCCGGGAAGAAGGCGTGCTGTATAACTTCTTCACCACCACAATGCTTTCGCACTCTTCCGAACAACAAATCAAAGATACGCTCGAAACGCCCTTCGCCGATCTCGACTTCGTGGGCATTGCGCTCTACGGTGAAACCGAGAAGCTCAAGCCTGTGACCAAAAAGTTTTCGGTCTTTAAAGGCTAAGCCGCCGGGTAATAATGCGGGCACATTGCGTTGTTACCCTGGTCTTTACCCTTCGTCCCCGGCATAGAAATTGATGATGTCATCCTCAAACCAACAACCCACTTTGTAGTACATCGCGCAGCCAATCAGGAAGCTGGCAATCAGTATTAATGCCGTCAAAAATCCTTTCACTTCGTAACACTCTCCAATAACTCAAGCTGTGATATTGACAGACCGGGTAAAAAAAAGTTCCGCAGAGTGACTATCTCACTGCCATGCGAAAATCAGCAAACTCGCGCCACGGGCAGATCAGCATAACGCGTGGTATAGCGCGGCGACAGCATTTCACGCTTCATCGCCCACGGCTGCTGTATTCCCTGCCCGGCAAAATAGAGTGTTCCTTTGCCCTGTTCTTTATTCAGGCGATCCAGAACGGTCATCAGCTTTTCGCCGTTAAGCCGCGGCACGCTGCTGTCGAAGAGATCGAACTGCGCCACGCCCTGGCTGAAGAAATCCCCCAGCATGACGCCCGCTTTCTGGTAGCGATGCCCTTCCTGCCAGATAGCTTCCAGACTCTGCATCGCGGCCTGGATAATATCCCGGCTGTCCTGCGTTGGGATAAGCAACGAAACGGATGAACAGTTGCCGTAATAAGGCTCATTTGTCGCAAACGGGCTGCTCTTCACAAAGGCGGAGATAACCCGGCAATACTGGTGTTCGGCACGCAGCTTTTCCGCCGCTCTGCTTGCATAGCTGCTGACGGCCTGACGCATATCTTCAAACTCGGTAATACGTTCCCCAAACGAGCGACTGCAGATGATTTCCTGCTTAGCAGACGCAAATTCCCCCATTTCAAGGCATGACTCGCCGCGCAGCTCGCGCACCGTTCTTTCCAGCACCACGCTGAAGTGCCGGCGAATAAAACGGATGTCCGCATCGGCAAGCTGCAAAACCGTGTTTATGCCCATGCCTTCGAGCTTTTTCGACATTCGCCGACCCACGCCCCAGACCTCGCCCACGGCAAGCTTTGCCATAAGCCAGCGCTGGTGCTCAGGGCGAGATAAATCCACCACGCCACCGGTCTTTTCCTGCCACGTTTTTGCGGCGTGGTTAGCCAGCTTGGCCAGCGTTTTTGTCGGCGCAATGCCGACCCCCACCGTCAGGCGAGTGCGCTGGAGAATCGCCGCGCGGACAGACAGCCCAAACGCCTTCAGGTTGCAGCAATTGCTGACGCCCGTTAAATCGCAAAATGCTTCGTCAATGGAGTAAACCTCAACCCTGGGCAATAGCTCTTCGAGCACGCCCATCACCCGTTGGCTCATGTCAGCATACAGCTCGTAGTTGCTGCTAAACGTCAGCACGCCCTGCCGTCTGAGCGACTCTTTCTGCTTAAAAAAGGGTTCGCCCATTTTCACAAAGGGCTTGGCTTCGGCGGAGCGCGAGATCACACATCCGTCGTTATTAGACAAAACGACAATCGGCTTTCCCGCGAGATCGGGGCGAAAGGCCGTTTCACACGAGGCGTAAAAGCTGTTCACATCCACCAGCGCAAACATATCTAGCTCGCCGCTTTGATGATAAAAGTGACGACGCCAAAGATATCGAGCGGGACGTCATCGGTCACGGGAATCGGGGACCAGGCGCTGTTCATCGGCAACAGCATCACCGTCGGGCGAAGCTGGAGGCGTTTCACGGTGAAGGCACCGTCAATGGCCGCAATCACAATATCGCCCTGCGACGCCGTTCTTGAGCTGTCAACGATAAGCAAATCTCCTTCGCCGATTCCCCCTTCCACCATCGAGTCCCCCGCCGCCTTCACGAAGTAGGTCGCGCCGGGATTACGCACCAGCAGCTTATTGAGATCGATACGCTGCTCAACATAGTCCTGAGCCGGTGACGGAAACCCGCACTGCACCAGGTCGCCAAAAAGAGGTAAAGAAGAGTCAGGGCAATGCGCCGCAGGTTTGAGAAGGTTCATGATACCGCCAATGCAAATACTGTTTATATATACAGTATCAGGTAAAAAAGACACTTCAAGCAAGAAAACACGCACTTTTGCTAAGCCATTTGTTTTGCAAACGAAAAAACTCTAGCCCGCAGACAGAATCCATAAAAGCCTTAAGGTGTAATGAAAAAGAGCATAGTGATATGGTCAACAGCAGGCCCGTTACCCAACAAAAGGATGCGTGATGACACAGCCAGAGATTCAGGATTTGCTTAACCAGCTCGAAACCCCGGAAGATGCCGCGGCGCTGAGCTGGGTGGAAAAACAAAACCAGCGCACCACGGACAGGTTCGCCAAAGGAGAACGTTTTCAACAGATGCGGGGCGCCATCCTGCGGTCGCTTGACGATAAAACCAACATTCCCTGGGGAAGCCATTACCGCGAAAAGGTCTATAACTTCTGGCAGGATGACGAGCATCCTCGGGGCATCTGGCGCCGGACGTCTGAAGCCTCTTATCTGACGGCCACGCCGGAATGGGAAACGGTGCTGGATATCGATCGCCTGAATGAAGACGAAGACGCGAACTGGAGCTACCACGGCGCAGATCTGCTTCATCCTGGCTACTCGCGGGCGCTGATCTTTTTATCCAGCGGCGGCGATGCCTGTGAAATACGTGAATTCGATCTGGTGAATAAAACGTTTATTCGCGACGGTTTTTTCCTGCCGGAAAGCAAAAGCTCGGCAAGCTGGGTGGATGAAAATACCCTGCTGCTGGCGCTGGACGCGGGTGACGACACGCTCACCACCTCCGGCTATCCACGCTGCGCTTACCGCTGGGTTCGTGGCACATCGCCGCAGGATGCCGCGCTGATTTACGCTGGCGAAGCTACGGATATGGCCGTTTCAGCCTGGCATGACGATACCCCCGGTTTTGAGCGCGATCTGGTGCACTGCAGCAAAGACTTCTACCGCGGGCAGACCTGGCTATTGACCGGGCAGGACACGCTGACGCTTATCGCCGTCCCGGAGGATGCCTCCTGCGGATTTTTTAAAGACTGGCTGCTGGTCACGCTAACCTCCGACTGGACAATAGCTGAGACAACCTGGCCCGCAGGTGCCCTGCTGGCTATTGATTTAGCTGATTTTCAGCGAGGTGAGCGCAATTTCATTCCACTCTTCACGCCCAACTCCCGCACCACGCTGCAAGGCTACGGCTCGACCCGTGATTACCTCCTGCTTAACCTGAGCCAGGATGCTGTCGAAAAAGTCGATTTTATAAAAATCGAAAACGGGCAACGCCACTGCGTGAAAACGCTGGAGCTGCCTGATTTTACCAATGTCTCCGCCGGCGGTATTGATGACGAAAGCAATCGCTACCGGCTGGTCAGCCACGGTTTTTTACAGCCGAATAGCCTGAGCTATGGCGATCTGGACAACGATACGCTCGGCCTCGTCAAACAGGATCCGACCTGCTTTGACGCAGCGGAATTTAGCGTGACTCAGCACTTCGCCCTGTCTGAGGACGGCACGCGTATTCCCTACTTCCAGGTCTCAGCCAAAGCGCTAACGCTTTCCGGTGATAACCCAACGCTGCTGTACGGTTACGGCGGGTTTGAGGTCTCTTTAACGCCTCATTACCTCGGTTCGAAAGGCGTGACGTGGCTGCAAAAAGGCGGCGTCTACGTTGTCGCTAATATTCGCGGCGGCGGTGAATATGGCCCGGCGTGGCACCAGGCCGCGCTCAAACAGCACCGCCACCGAGCCTGGGAAGATTTCACTGCCGTCGCAGCCGACCTGGTGGCGCGCAAAATCACCAGCCCCGCCAGGCTTGCGGCCCAGGGCGGCAGCAACGGCGGCCTGCTGATTGGCAATATGCTCACCGACTATCCCACGCTCTTCGGCGCGCTGGTGTGCGAAGTCCCGCTTCTGGATATGCTGAACTACCACAACTGGCTGGCAGGCGCTTCATGGATTGCCGAATATGGCGACCCGGAAGTTGCCGAAGAGCGAGAGTGGCTGCTGCGCTACTCGCCGTTCGACAAGGTGTCCGCCGACGTGGATTATCCCCCCACGCTGTTTACCACCGGCACTCAGGATGACAGAGTCAGCCCGGCGCACGCCCGCCGGATGGTGGCGCGTATGCAGCAGCAAGGGCATGACAATGTCTGGCTGTATGAGGAAACCGATGCGGGCCACGGCAGCGCGCCGGAAAATAGCCAGACGGCGTCTCATCAGGCGATGACAGAAGAGTTTCTCTGGCAGATGCTGAGCGGGAAATAAATAAGCCAGGGCGGTGCATAAAGGGCGCACCGCCTTTTCATTAGATGTACTAATCCATAAGCATATTTTTTAATTTTTATTTATCGTTCAAACGCTATTTAATCCGTCTTCAATCACCTGAAGGAGATCGATACATGTCTGGCGAAAATAACCTTGAAATCCTGCTGAGCAATGCCGCTCCCGAGCTTAATCCCGGGAAATATGTCTTTTGCACTTTAGCCTCACCTTCTGCGGAAATAAAAGATGCCGCCATTGTGACCGTTCGCGAGGCTGAAGGCGTGACGCTGGTTCTGCCGCAGGATCTGGCGGATAAACATGCCGTTAGCTACGACTATGTCGCCAGTTGGGTAACCCTGAAAATTCACTCGTCCCTCGCCGCCGTGGGCCTTACCGCCGCGTTTTCACGCGCGCTGGCAAATAAAGGCATCAGCTGTAACGTGGTGGCAGGTTATTACCACGACCATATTTTCGTGGCTCATAAAGACACCGAATCGGCGATGGCGGCATTATCGTCTTTGTCATCGGCTATATAAGCAGGCAAATAAGGGGGGCCTTTCGCCTCCCCTGACAACAGGCTATTAGCTGCGGATAAATTTCAGGATGTCCGCATTGATGGTATCGGCATGCGTGGTATGCATGCCGTGAGGATAGCCGGGATAGATATGCAGCGTGCCGTTGCTGAGCAGCTTGTCCTGCAGAATGGCAGCATTTTTATAAGGCACAATCTGATCGTCATCGCCCTGCAGCACTAAGACGGGAACGGTGATGGCTTTCAGATCGTCGGTCTGATCGGTTTCTGAAAACGCTTTAATACCGTCATAGTGCGCTTTTGCGCTGCCGGTCATGCCCTGCCGCCACCAGTTCCGGATGCTGCCCTCGGCGACTTCTGCCCCCTGGCGGTTAAAGCCGTAGAACGGGCCAGAGGCGACATCAAGGTAAAACTGCGCCCGGTTTGCCGCCAGCGCTTTACGGAAGCCGTCGAAAACGTCGAGCGGCGTTCCGCCCGGATTGTTCGCCGTTTTCACCATCAGCGGCGGAACTGCACTGACTAAAACGGCTTTCGCCACGCGCCCCTGAGGCTGCCCGTATTTGGCCACATAGCGAGCTACCTGCCCACCGCCGGTTGAGTGCCCCACGTGCACGGCATTTTTCAGATCCAGATGCTCCGCTACCGCCGAGGCATCCGCAGCATAATGATCCATATCATGCCCTTCACTGACCTGGTCTGAACGGCCGTGCCCGCGACGGTCGAACGCGATAACCCGGAAGCCTTCGCCTAAGAAAAACAGCATCTGGTTATCCCAGTCATCGGCGCTTAACGGCCAACCATGATGAAAAACAATCGGCTGAGCCTCTTTCGGCCCCCAGTCTTTATAGAAGATATTGACGCCATCTTTCGTCTTTACGAAGGTCATAAACCTCACTCCTCGTCGCTATGAATTGCGTTTAACCCAGTAAAGCATAGTCGATGGGTGTGGCATGTCCGTAAATCCTGCTGGCATTCGCCGCCGCAATCCGTACCATACACGCCAGCATGACACGCTGTGCGTGTTGGATTCAGAGCCCGAGACTTTCATGACCACTCAAAAAGAACAGTACAACCTGAACAAGTTACAGAAACGCCTGCGTCGCAACGTGGGTGAAGCGATTGCCGATTACAACATGATTGAAGACGGCGACCGCATTATGGTTTGCCTTTCCGGCGGCAAAGACAGCTACACCATGCTGGAGATTCTGCGCAACCTTCAGCAGAGCGCGCCAATCAGTTTTAGCCTCGTGGCGGTCAACCTCGACCAGAAACAGCCTGGCTTCCCTGAGCATATTCTGCCGGCTTATCTGGACAGCATCGGCGTTGAATACAAGATTGTAGAAGAGAACACCTACGGCATCGTTAAAGAGAAGATCCCGGAAGGCAAAACCACCTGCTCTCTGTGCTCGCGCCTGCGCCGCGGCATTCTGTATCGCACCGCGACCGAATTAGGCTGTACCAAAATCGCGCTGGGCCACCATCGCGACGATATTCTGCAGACGCTGTTCCTGAATATGTTCTACGGCGGCAAGATGAAGGGTATGCCACCGAAGCTGATGAGCGACGACGGCAAGCACATCGTTATTCGCCCGCTGGCCTACTGCCGCGAGAAAGACATTGAGCGTTTTGCGATTGCCCGCGAATACCCGATTATTCCTTGTAACCTGTGCGGCTCGCAGCCAAACCTGCAGCGCCAGGTGATTGCCGATATGCTGCGCGACTGGGATAAACGCTATCCGGGGCGCATCGAAACCATGTTTACGGCGATGCAGAACGTGGTGCCGTCACACATGTGCGATACCGAACTGTTTGATTTCGCCAATATTACTCACGGTTCAGAAGTCGTGAACGGCGGCGATCTGGCGTTCGATCGTGAAGACATTCCGATGCAGCCGGTTGGCTGGCAGCCGGAAGAAGACGGCGCGGACGCCGCTCTGCAGCGTCTGGATATTCTGGAAATCAAATAATCTTACTTCCCTCTCCGCCCGGAGAGGGAAAACTTCAGTGATGCGCCGGTGGGTCGATGATTGGCCTCGGGTCCGGGTCGGTCGGCGGGTCTGGAATGGGCTGCGGTTTAGGGATCGGGTCAGGTACCGGCACGGGTTCGGTGGGAAAAGCCGGGTCGCTCATCATCAGGCTGTTGCGATACAGCATCGTCATCTCCTGCGTGGGTGAATTCGCCCTTTAAAGCGTAGTCCACAAATGACGGACAAAAAAAAGCCGACTCTTAAAGTCGGCATTGTACGAATCAATTGTGCTATGCAGTAATTCTAAAAAAAGGAAGTAAGACAATATGGAGCGCAACGCCCATCGCTTGACGTTGCATTCACCTGCGAGAGAGAGTTTGCCCCTATGCGGCATTTGGTTTCTTGATTTTGCTCAAGAACAGCGCCGTTTTCAGCGGTTGGTCCCATTAAAATGATGCGATTTTACAGCCATCTACTGCGATGTAACCACCAGGCAACACCGCCGATCAAAACCACCAACATAATGCAGAACAGCGCAAAGCCAAACGCCCAGCCGCCCCCGGGAATGCCCCCAAGGTTAACGCCAAACAGCCCGGTTAAAAACGTGCTGGGTAAAAATACCATGGCCATCAGCGACATGGTGTAAGTTCGGCGGTTTAAGGATTCTTGCATCACCTGGGAGATCTCATCGGTCATCACACCCGTGCGGGCGATGCAGGAGTCGATTTCGTCCAGCCCCCTGCCCAGCCTGTCGGCAATGTCCTGCATACGGCGGCGCTGATCGTCGTTCATCCAGCTAAGCCGCTCGCTGGACAGTCGCGCGTAAACATCCCGCTGCGGAGACATGTAGCGACGCATTACGATCAGTTGCTTACGCAGCAGCGCCAGCGCGCCGCGAGGCGGAACCTGCTGGTCGAGCAAATTGTCTTCCAGGTCGATGATTTTGTCGTGCATTTGCTCGATAAATTCACTGGCGTGATCGGTGAGCGCATCACAGGCATCCACCAGCCAGCTGCCGCAGTCGGTCGGGCCGGTGCCTTCATTCAGATCGTTAACCACATCGTCCAGCGCCAGCACCTGCCGCCTGCGGGTTGAAACAATGAGCCGTTCATCGATGTAAAGCCGCACGGCCACCAATTGGTCCGGACGTTCGTCGGTACTGCCGTTGATGCAGCGCAGGGTAATCAGCGTGCCGTCACCGACACGAGAAACGCGTGGACGCATGCTCTCACCGGCTAATGCGTCTCTGACATAGTTGGGCAACAGCGGCGTGTTTGCCAGCCAGTCCGCGCTGTCGGCGTTGGTGTAATTGAGATGCAGCCAGCAGGGATGCTCGCTGTCGATGATTTCGTTGCTGTCGATGGGCTTTACGCCGCCCTTCCCGTCCAGTTGCCAGGCAAATACCGCGTCCGGCACGTGCAGCTCGCTGCCTTTAATTACATCCACTGCGCAATCCTCAAGCTGAGTCAGTTCTTTCTGTCAGTCTAGCCATCTCTGATACGAAGGCAACCGCAAGAAGTTATCAAACGCGCTGAAATTGCAGAGAAAAGCGTAAATAAACCTTAATGGCAGGCGAAAAAAAAACCGGGCTATTGCCCGGTTTTTGCTAACGTAGCTGGCTGTCTTTCGAGCCGCGGCGGTTATAACCTGAGAACGTGGCCCGGTGCACATCCTCCGCCTGCTGGCAGCGGATGCACAGCCGTACACCCTGAATCGCTTTGCGCCGTGCGTCTGGAATACGTTCCCCGCACTCTTCGCAGTATTCGAGACTTTCGCCTTTCGGCAACTCACTGCGCGCTCTGGCAACGGCGTCGTCCACGGTGCTGTCGATTTGCTCCTGAACGGCGCCGTCATTGGCCCAACCTGATGCCATCTCGTCACCTCCGCAATCGCTATGCCTGAGGTGACTATAATAACACTTTTACCGCACAAATTTTAGCCAGCGCTAATGCTTGATAATGTACATCGTCCGGCTGTAAGCCACGTCTTCCGGATTGTTAATCGGGTAACCTTTCAGCCAGGGTTTAATCAGGCGACCATTGGTGTACTGGTAGATAGGCGCAATAGGCGCTTTTTCCTGAATGATTTTTTCCGCTGCGTTGTAATCCGTATTGCGCGCTTTATCGGTGGTTTCCAGCGCCGCCTGGGACAGCAGCTTGTCGTATGCCGGGGAGTTAAAGCGTGAAATATTGCCGCTGTGGGTCGAGGTTAACAGCGACAGGAAGGTCGAAGGTTCATTGTAGTCCCCCACCCATGAGGCACGAATCACGTCGAAGTTACCGGTATTGCGGCTATCGATGTACGTTTTCCATTCCTGGTTTTGCAGCTTCACGTCAACGCCCAGATTTTTCTTCCACATTGAGGCAACGGCAATCGCTATTTTCTGGTGGTTTTCGGACGTGTTGTACAGCAGGGTCAGCTTCAACGGTTTGGCATCGCCGTAGCCTGCGGCCCGCAGCAGCATTTTCGCCTGAGCGTTAAGCTCCTGTTGGCTCATCTCTTCAAACGATGAAGAGTCCGGCTCGAAGCCAGCGGTGACGTCAGGCGTAAAACGCCAGGCCGGTTTTTCTCCCGTGCCCAGAACTTTGTCTGCCATAAGGCGGCGATCGATAGTCATGCTTAATGCAAGGCGCACTCGTGGGTCCGCTGTCGGCCCTTTTTGCGTATTAAACGCGTAATAATAGGTGCCAAGCTGCGGCGGCGTGTAGACCTGCCCCGGAATGTCTTTCAGCAGCTTCTGATAGAGGTTTTTCGGGAAAGACTCGGTGATGTCGATATCGCCGGCCAGATAACGCTTGGTTGCCGCCGACTCCTGGTTAATAGGAATAAAGGTCACTTTGGTCAGCACCGTTTTCCCGTTATCCCAATAATTTTTATTCGGCACCACAACCAGCTTCTCGTTCACCACGCGGTCCTGCAGCGTAAATGCGCCGTTGCCCACGAGGTTGCCGGGTTTCGTCCACTCATTACCTAATTTTTCAACGACCGCTTTAGGCGTTGGATAGAAGGCAAAGTTTGCCGCCAGGCCTGGGAAGAACGGCACGGGTTTATCAAGCTGAACGCGCAATGTTTTGGCATCCACGGCCGTTACGCCGAGCTTATCGGCAGGCATTTTTCCGTCGATAATGGCCTGGGCGTTGGTGATACCCGCGAGCGCGGCGAACCAGGCAAAGGAAGAGGTATTTTTCGGGTCAACCAGGCGCTGCCAGCTGTAAACAAAGTCCTGCGCGGTGACCGGTGAGCCGTCGGACCAGCGGGCGTTATCCCGCAATGTAAACGTCCAGACGCGATTGTCGTTGCTTTGCCATTTGGTCGCCACGCCAGGGACCAGCTCGCCTTTTTCGTTTTGGTTAACCAGCCCTTCAAAAAGATCGCGAATAACCTGAATTTCCGGCAGGCCGACCGCTTTGATCGGGTCCAGACTCGCGGGCTCGTCTTTAATATGTCTGACCAACTCCTGACTGCTTGCAAGCTTTGTCCCTGCAGGCACATCCGCCGCCCAGGCGCTTTGCAGCATGGCGGCAACGGCCAACGCACAACAGCTAAAACTGAGGCTTTTTTTCATCGCTTTCCTTCCGTGTTTTTGCATTCAGGAGATTTGTGTAAGTTACTGTAGCGTAATTTATTCTTTTGATTCCAGGAAAAAGCTCACATCTGCGGATTAAGGTGAGTTTTCCCTAAAAGATTGCTATTAATGACGTTCATAGCCGTCTTATTCAGTGAGAGGAACATCATGCCTGTGACCCGCCCTCGCCCCCAGCGCGGCCATTTGCCGCCGGGCTGTGAACGCTACGGAAAATCAGCATTAGGCGCGCCGCTGCTCTATTTTCCGGCAATAAAAACGGAAGAGCGCAGCGGGCTAATCATTGCCGGCACACACGGCGATGAGAACGCCGCGATGGTGGCGCTTTCCTGCGCTTTAAGGACGCTCGAACCGCAGTTCAGGCGGCATCATGTGGTGCTGGCGGTGAATCCGGACGGCTGCCAGCTTGGCCTGCGTGCAAATGCGCACGGCGTCGACCTGAACCGCAACTTCCCGGCCGCCAACTGGAAAGCGGGTGACACGGTTTACCGCTGGAACAGCAGCGCGGATAAACGTGACGTGGTGTTGTCTACCGGCCAGACGCCGGGATCTGAACCAGAAACTACCGCGCTGTGCCAGCTTATCCATCAGCTGCAGCCCGCGTGGGTTGTCTCTTTTCACGATCCGCTGGGCTGCATTGAAGATCCCCACAGTTCAGCCCTGGGGCACTGGCTGGCCGAGGCGTTTGCGCTCCCGCTGGTGACCACCGTCGGGTATGAAACGCCGGGGTCGTTCGGCAGCTGGTGCGCCGACCTGGGCCTGCCCTGTATCACGGCTGAATTTCCGCCGATCTCAGCGGATGAAGCCAGCGAGCGCTACCTGCGCGCAATGACCGATCTTTTGCACTGGCACAGGTAAGCTTAAGGGTAGAGTTTTCCGGTTTCAAAATGCAGCGATGGCTCCACGTCTACGGCAAGCCAGGTGGGGCCATCCAGATCGGCAAAACGTACTCTGGCCGCCAGCGGTAACGCGGCAGCAATCGCCCGTGACGTGCAAAGCATACAGCCGAGCATGACGTCAAATCCCTGCTCCCGCGCGGCCTTAGCCAGCAGCAACGCCTCCGTCAGACCGCCGGTTTTATCGAGCTTAACGTTCACCATTTCGTAACGCCCGGCAAGCGCAGGCAGGCTGCTACGCGTGTGGCAACTTTCGTCGGCGCAAATCGGTAGCGGGTGGATAAAATTGGCCAGGGCGCTGTCGTCCCCCGCCGGAAGCGGCTGCTCCAGCATCGCCACATTGAGGTCTGCCAGCAGCTGGCAGCGCGCGGCCAGGCCATCGCTGCGCCAGGACTCGTTGGCATCCACAATCAAAATGGCTTCCGGTACCGCTGCCCTGATGGCAACCATACGCTCGGTAATAAGACGATCGTCAAGTTTGACCTTGAGCAGGCGGGCACCTTTCTCCCATAACAAAGCAGCAGACGCAGCCATTTGTTCCGGGGCGGCAATGGTGACCGTTTGAGCCGTGGTCACCATTTCAGGTAATTCAACCGAATTCAGGGCTGATACGCTGGTATGTTTCATCCGGGCTTCTAAGTCCCACAGCGCGCTGTCGATTGCATTGCGCGCCGCCCCCGGCGGCAGAGCCTGCTGCAATTCGGCGCGCGTCATACCGCGTTCAAGCAGTGAAAGTACCGTTGTTACCTGAGCCAGAACCGAAGCATCGCTTTCACCATAGCGCGGGTATGGCGTGCATTCGCCGACGCCTTTCACACCGTCCTCTTCCAGCTCAACCACCACGACAACCGCTTCGCTGCGCGTTCCCCTCGATATCACAAATGGCGTATGGAGCGGCCATGCTTCCTGGTAAACTTTCACTGTTCTCATCGTCATCCTCCCCTGGGGTTATCGCCTGAGTATAGCGAGCCCAGGCTTTTACGTGCACTTTCAGTTTTTTATGTTCATCACGGATTTCCTGGAATACACTGTCCCGGGCGTTAATTTTATGTAAAAGGAAGATTAAACATGTCACAAACCGTTCATTTCCAGGGCAACCCGGTCAAGGTTGCAGGTCAGATCCCACAGACCGGCAGCAAAGCCACTGCATTCACCCTGGTCGCTAAAGATCTTTCTGACGTTGCGCTGAGCCAGTTCGCCGGCAAACGTAAAGTGCTGAATATTTTCCCAAGCATCGATACCGGCGTGTGTGCCGCATCCGTGCGTAAATTTAACCAACTGGCAACCGAGCTGGATAACACCGTTGTGCTGTGTATCTCTGCCGACCTGCCGTTCGCTCAGTCCCGTTTCTGCGGCGCTGAAGGGTTGAACAACGTCGTTACCCTGTCGACCCTGCGTAACCCTGAGTTCCAGCAGGCTTACGGCGTCAGCATTGCCGAAGGCGCGCTGAAAGGCCTGACCGCACGTGCGGTAGTGGTTATCAATGAGAACGATGAAGTGGTGTTCAGCGAGCTGGTGAATGAAATCACCACCGAGCCGGATTACGCTGCGGCACTGGAAGTGCTGAAGGCTTAAGACTCAGGTCTGTAGCAAAAGAAAACCCCGGATCTCCGGGGTTTTTTATTTTTACTCTTCGCTTTTCTTCTGGCTCAGACCGTATTCGCGCAGCTTGTTGGCAATCGCGGTATGGGAAACTCCCAGCCGTTTTGCCAGCTTACGGGTACTTGGATAACTCCGGTAAAGCTGCGTTAATACCGAGCGCTCAAAGCGGCTGGTAATATCATCCAGCGATCCTTCCATCGCTTCTTCCCCCACCGCCAGGCTGGCCGCGTCAAAGTCCGGCAGCAGGATGTCCTGCGGACGAAGCTCGTAGCCTTCCAGCTGGGTTAAAGCACGATAAATGGCGTTTTTCAGCTGGCGAACGTTGCCCGGCCAGCCGTAGCGGGTCAGCACGCTGCTTAAATCGTGAGACAGCTTGGGCCGCGGCACGCCCTGCTCGTCGGCAAAGCGCGCCACGAACAGTTCGGTCAGCGGCATGATGTCCTGCGGACGATCGCGCAGCGGCGGCAGGTTAAGGGTCAGCACGTTCAGGCGATAATAAAGATCCTCGCGGAACTCACCTTTCTGCACCAGCTCCACCAGATTTTTCTGCGTCGCACAAATTACGCGAACGTCGACATGCACCTCATGCTCTTCGCCTACGCGACGGAAAGTCCCGTCGTTCAGGAAGCGCAGCAGCTTGGTTTGCATGCGCGGCGACATTTCGCCGATTTCATCCAGCAGAACCGAGCCGCCGTTAGCCTGCTCGAAGAAGCCTTTTTTGCCTTCGACGGCGTTGGCATAGGCACCGGCGGCATGGCCAAACAGCTCGCTTTCGATAACGTCATCGGGAATAGAACCGCAGTTAAGCGCCAGATAAGGCTTCTGCGCCCGCGGGCTGCTCAGGTGGCAGGCATTCGCCAGAAGATCTTTACCTGTGCCGGTATCACCCACAATCAATAATGGCGCATTCAGCAGCGCCAGTTTGCGGGCCTGCTCAACTACGTGACGCATTTTCTGACTGACGGCAACAATCTGGTCAAAGGCGCTGAAATCGCTGCTGGAGAGGTTTTGCAACTGACGCCCCATGCGCACCGTAGAACGCAGCATAACAACCGCACCAACCAGCAGCGGCTGCTTATCTTCGCCGTCCAGGTGAACCGGGGTGATCTCCAGCAGGAAGTTTTGCCCGTGGATCACCACATGCTCGGTATGCGAGTCGTGCGGTTCGCTCTCCAGCCAGCGGGTGAAGTTAAAACCGCTAATCAGCGTGCCCGCATTATGGTTACGAAGACGGTCTTCGCTCTGCCCGAACAGCATGCAGCTTGCCGGGTTAGCCAGTTCAACTTTACTGCGCATATCCAGCGACAGCACCGGCTCCGGCAGCGCTTCAAGCAATGCGCTCAACGCACGATGTTCGCGCTCAGAAGGCATCCACGGCACCTTACGCACGTCCGTGACGTCAGGAATGCGGCGGATTTCAGCCATCAGGCTGCTGAAGGATTCAAAATCAAGGGATGAAAAATTAAGGTAAATACGCCCAATCGGGTCAATTTCGATACCGCGCAAATCAATGCCGCGCAGCACTAACAGATCGAGCAGTTCACGAGTGAGACCAAGGCGGTCCTGACAAAAGACTTCCAGACGCATGCAGGTGACCTTATTTTACGGTAAACGGCCTATATGACCCTCAGCCAGGCTGAAGGACCTCATAGAGTTGGAAGGATGATAACTCAGTTAGCCGTTAGCAAGAAGATACCTGTCATGAAATGTTGACACTAAAAGGCAAACCACTGGTCAACAAGCGCGAAATTCTTCCGGGGCTGTAAACGACCAAAGGCAGCCGGAGCTGCCCTTTCGTCAGTAGCACGGACTCAGCTGGCCGGTTTGTTTTTCCCGGAAGCCAGGGTTTCTTTGAGCTGGACCAGAAGCTGTTTGCGGAAATCGCCCAGCCGGGGTTTGTCACCCTCCAGCCACGGCAGCGGACGGCACAGTTCCATGGCCTTGATCCCCAAACGCGCGGTCAGCAACCCGGCGCCTATGCCCTGCGCGGCACGAGCCGAAAGCCGGGCGGCGATATCCTGCGACATCCAGTCCATACCGACTTCACGCACCAGCTCGCTGGCCCCGGCAAAAGCGATATTCAGCAATACCAGGCGGAACAGGCGAATACGGCTAAAGTAGCCCAGCTCGATGCCGTACAGCGTGGCAATGCGGTTAATCAGGCGCAGGTTGCGCCAGGCGATAAACGCCATATCCACCAGCGCCAGCGGGCTGACGGCAATCATCAACGTGGATTCGGCGGCCGAACGGCTGATTTCACGTCTGGCCTGCGCGTCCAGCACCGGCTGAATCAGCTGGGCATAGAGCGCCACAACTTCCCGGTCGTTGTGGGTTTCGTGAATGGAGGCGTACCAGCGCTGCAGCGCCGGATGGCCTTTATCCAGCCCGGCCTGGCTGGCTAATTTTTCGCAGAACGCTCGCCCTTTCCCGGTTCCGTGGCTGGCAAGCAGCTCGCGGGCCTCGTCGCGCTCCTCTGCGCGCTGGCGTAAACGCCATAAACGCCGCCATTCGCCGGCAATGGAGCCGACGCCGGCCGCAACGATAAGCCCACCGGCTATGCCGCCGCCGAGCGCTATCCAGTCTTGATTAACAAAAGCGTTGTGGGTCCACTGCACGCCCTGCGCGACGACGCTGGCGCCAAACAGCGCCAGCCCGGCGGTGACCATTTTACGCCACAGGCTGCGTTTCGGCCTCAGCGCAGCGTCAATAACCGCCTCAGCCTGCCCTTCTTCTTCGGCAAGCGTTTCAGGGCTGGTCACGACCGGCGTAAACTTTTGAGCCTCTGGTTCACTGAACGCATGAGCCGCTTTCCAGTCCTGCTCTTTGTCCGCCTCCAGCGGCTGCGCAAAATCGATGCGCGGTTTAATAGGATCGCTCATCGCAATTTATCTCCAATCAGGAATTCCAGCGCCGCGTCCATTCGAATGTGCGGCAGCGGACGGTCAACGTCCATCACCTGCGGGCGGAATTGTTCAAACTGAAAACCCTGGTTCTGCCAGAAAGCATTGCCGGGCAGGCGCGAAGGGACTTCACCCGGATAGACCGTCAGCGGTTCACCATCGCTAAGGCGGTTGCCGCGCAGCGCCGGAATTTGCTCGCCCTGAACTTCAACCATGCCGCTCTGCGTGGCCTGAACCGAAGCCAGCCCCATGCAGTCCATAGTGATACCTTCGAAGGCCGCATTTTGCCAGGCGTCCTGCACCAGCTGCTGCAGTAGAGAGACCATGTTGGCGTGCTGATCGACAGTAACGTGATCGGCTTTGGTCGCGGCAAACAGCAGCTTATCGATAACCGGTGAAAACAGGCGGCGGAACAACGTGCGCTGCCCGTAATGGAAGCTTTGCATTAGCTGGGTTAACGCCAGCCGCATGTCGTTAAACGCCTGCGGCCCGCTGTTGAGCGGCTGCAGGCAGTCCACCAGCACGATCTGGCGGTCGAAGCGCAGGAAGTGATTCTTATAGAACCCTTTCACCACCTTTTCACAGTAGTAATCAAAGCGCGCACGCAGCATACCGATGTTGCTGTTTTTATCCGCCTGCGCAAGTTTCGACTCGCCGTAATCGTCGACGTCCGGCCACGGGAAGAACTGCAGGGCCGGAGCTCCGGCCATATCTCCGGGCAGGACAAAACGCCCCGGCTGAATAAAGTGCAGCCCTTCTTTTTTGCAGCGCATCAGGTAGTCGGTCCACGCCTCAGAGATAGCGGCGAGGCGGTTTTCATCCGCGGGTGCAAGAGGATCCAGCCCTTCACAAAGACGACGCCATTGGGCAGACCATTCGGCGCGCTGCCCCTGCAGCAGGCCGGTCATCTGTCGCGACCAGCTGAGGTAATCCTGCGCTAACATGGGCAGGTCGAGCAGCCACTCGCCCGGATAATCCACGATTTCCAGGTACAGCGTTGAAGTGTCTTTGAAGTGGCGCAGCAGCGAGTCGTTGGAACGGTAGCGCAGCGCCAGGCGCATTTCGCTCACGCCGCGAGTCGGCGTCGGCCAGGCCGGGGGCGTGCCGAAAAGCTGCGCCATACCTTCATCATAGGTGAAGCGTTGAATGCCCAGGTCACGCTGGGGGACGCGCTTAACGCCAAGCAGTCGCTCTTCGCGCGCGGCGCTAAGCATCGGCAGGCGTGCGCCGGTATGAATCCCCAGCAGCTGGTTGACCATCGCGGTGATAAACGCCGTTTTACCGCTGCGGCTCAGCCCGGTCACCGCCAGGCGTAAATGACGATCGACGCCCCGGTTCACCAGGGCGTTAAGTTCGTTTTTGATTCGGTTCATAAGCGTCCTGATTGCCTTCCGTTTCGGGAAATACCTTCATTGATAATATCAAATGGGGCGAAATGCCACGAATCAAAGCGTTATGGCGAGAATTCTTACCGTTGCAGGAGGGTTATTTTGCCATACGGCGGTCGTAACGATCGGAGACGTTACGCAGGATGCGGGTCAGCAACGGCTCCAGCACCACGGCCAGCACCATTTTAAGTGGACGACGGGCAACGGATTTTATTGCCCACGCGGCAAAACCGGCCGGGCCGAATCGCAGGGCGGCAAGCAGAGCCAGCTTACCGGCGAGTTTCAGGCCTGGTTTGGCTTTCTGACTGACGGTATGGAATGTAGTCATTGTCTCTCCAAAAGTGGTTAATTGCGGTGTGCGGTGGGCATTGAACCTGGGCGCCCTCACCCCGGCCCTCTCCCCCCAGGAGAGGGAGAAAACCTGTTTATCCCCTCGCCCTCAGGGAGAGGGTTAGGGTGAGGGTTGTTTTTAAAGCTGACGGAAACGGCTGCGAAGCGTAAAGGTGTCAGAGGTGATGTAACGTTCCATAGAACGCAAACGTTGTTCACCCGCTGCCAGCTCCGCATCCACCTCGTTCAGCAAATCACGGCTGGTGGGCTGGGCGTTTTGTTCATCTGCGCCTTGGGGCATCGGATCGAGGACAAAGGTCATCACGATGTAGGCCACCAGCACAAAAAACGACAGGCCAAAGAATATCGACAAAATGGCAATCGCGCGGACCAGCTTTACCGGGACATCAAGATACTGAGCAATGCCCGCGCAAACGCCTTTCACCATCCCTTTTTCAGGGATGCGCCACAGCTTACGACCGGAAAATGAATTCACCATTAGTTGTTTCTCCAGTTCGGGTGTTCGGCATCAAGGATCTGTTCCAGAGACTGAATACGCTCCCGCATCTGTCGCGCCTCATCGGTCAACTGGGCGAGGCGCTGCTGTTCACTCTGTGAAAGCTGCTCCCCGTTAGGACGGTTGCTGTAGTGAAGCCACAGCCAAATCGGCGCCACAAACAGCACAAAGATGGTCAGCGGGATAGCAAGAAAAAGCGCGGTCATGTGTACTCCTTACAGGTCAGGCTTGAATCGCGGTACGCCCTGCGCACCGCGGCCTGGATTATTATTGACGATCCTGGTTCATTTTAGCTTTCAGCGCAGCTATCTGGGCGCTGATTTCATCATCGGCCTTCAGTTCGGCAAACTGGGTGTCCAGCGACTTCTGTTTGCCAAACCCGTGGCTTTCCGCCTCGGACTCCATCTGGTCGATGCGGCGTTCGAAAGATTCGAAACGCGCCATGGCTTCGTCCAGTTTACCGCTGTCCAGCTGGCGGCGAACGTCGCGAGAAGAAGACGCAGCCTGGTGACGCAGGGTCAGTGCCTGCTGGCGAGCACGAGTTTCGCTCAGTTTGTTTTCCAGCTCACCAATTTCTTTCTTCATGCGCGCCAGGGTTTCATCCACGTGAACCACTTCATTTTCCAGCGTCACAATCAGGTCGGTCAGCTTCTGTTTTTCAATCAGCGCGGCACGAGCCAGATCTTCTTTTTCTTTACGCAGCGCCAGCTCGGCTTTTTCCTGCCATTCTGCCTGCTGCGCGGTAGCTTGTTCAACGCGGCGGCTCAGCTGTTTCTTCTCGGCCAGCGCGCGAGCTGAAGTGGAGCGAACTTCCACCAGCGTGTCTTCCATTTCCTGAATCATCAGACGCACCAGCTTTTGCGGGTCTTCCGCTTTCTCCAGCAGGGAGTTGATGTTCGCATTCACGATGTCGGCAAAACGAGAAAAAATACCCATTATTCAATCCTCTTAAGTCATTATTTCAGGTGCCTGACTCTCTTCGGGTGCCAGATACTCTGCTCGCAAAAGATATTGCAGCATCCGTGCCAACTTTTTAATTCATTGATTTATCAGCATTCACGCGAATTTGACGTCAATACAAAAACCGCTATAGTGGTTAAATTAACTAACTATTAGGGAATTTAGCCATGTCAGAAAACAAGGATAGCCTGATCGGAGAAGCCAACAGCTTCCTCGAGGTCATGGAGCAGGTTTCCCGCCTGGCGCCGCTGAACAAACCCGTGCTGGTTATCGGCGAGCGCGGTACAGGTAAAGAGCTGATAGCCAACCGCCTGCACTTCCTGTCACAGCGCTGGCAAGGGCCTTTTATCTCCCTCAACTGTGCGGCGCTTAACGAAAACCTGCTCGACAGCGAGCTGTTTGGCCATGAAGCGGGCGCATTTACCGGCGCGCAGAAACGTCATCAGGGGCGTTTCGAACGCGCGGAAGGCGGGACCCTGTTCCTTGATGAGCTGGCCACGGCCCCGATGCTGGTGCAGGAAAAGCTGCTGCGCGTGGTGGAGTACGGCGAACTTGAGCGCGTTGGCGGCAGCCAGCCGCTGCAGGTTAATACCCGGCTGGTTTGCGCCACCAACGCCGATTTGCCGGAGCTGGCGGAACAGGGGAAATTCCGCGCCGACCTGCTCGACAGGCTGGCGTTTGACGTGGTGATGCTGCCGCCCCTGCGCGAACGGCGCTCTGATATCCTGCTGCTAGCGGATCACTTTGCGATTCAAATGTGCCGGGAACTCAATCTACAGCTGTTCCCTGGCTTTACCGATCGCGCCTGCGAGACGCTGCTGAACTATGGCTGGCCGGGCAACATCCGCGAGCTGAAAAACGTGGTCGAACGCTCGGTGTATCGCCACGGTTCGAGCGATGAAGCGCTGGACACTATTATTCTCAATCCCTTTACCCGCCGCCCGGCCCCGCTTTACCCGGCGCAAAAGCAGACCGATGCTGCGCTGCCCGCCCTGCCGCTCGATCTGCGAAACTGGCAAAACGAGCAAGAGAAAAGCCTGCTGGAGCAAAGCCTGAAACAGGCGGTATTTAACCAACGTCGGGCTGCAGAACTGCTGGGCGTGAGTTATCATCAGCTACGTGCGATGCTGAAAAAGCATCAGTTAACCAGCCCACCGCCCGACTGAACGGCGTTTTTTTCATCGTCCTGCGCAGAAAATTGCCGATCGTCACCAGTAATTTTGGGGAGAAGGCAAGAGTGCGATACACTTTGCCTATCACCTGAGATAACTCAAAAACTTATGCGCGGAATGCTCTCCTCCCTGTTACTGGGTTTATGCTGCCTGAGCGGCGCGGCACGTGCCGCAGCGCCCGCTGAAAAACCGGCAGATATTCGCCGTAGTGGGTTCGTTTATTGCGTCAACGGGCAGGTCAACACCTTCAACCCACAGATGACCAGCGGCGGCCTGACCGTCGACACGCTGGCGGCACAGCTTTATGACCGCCTGCTGGACGTCGACCCTTATACCTATCGCCTGGTGCCTGAGCTGGCGGAAAGCTGGGAAGTGCTGGATAACGGCGCGACCTATCGCTTCCACCTGCGCCGCAATGTCCAGTTCCAGACCACCGCATGGTTTAAACCCGGCCGCACGCTGAATGCCGATGATGTGGTGTTTACCTTCGAGCGTATTTTCGACCGCAACCACCCGTGGCATAACGTTAACGGCGGCAGCTATCCCTATTTCGACAGCCTCCAGTTCCCGGAAACGGTGAAAAGCGTTCGCAAGCTGGATGACAATACCGTTGAATTCCGCCTCAATAAGCCGGACGCCTCTTTCCTCTGGCACCTGGCTACGCATTACGCCTCGGTGATGTCCGCCGAATATGCCGCGCAGTTGACCAAAGCCGATCGTCAGGAACTGATGGACAGGCAGCCGGTCGGCACCGGCCCGTTCCTGCTGAGCGAATACCGCGCGGGGCAGTACATTCGCCTTGCCCGTAACCAGCACTTCTGGCGCGGCGTGCCGCTGATGCCGCAGGTAGTGGTTGACCTCGGTTCCGGCGGCACGGGGCGACTTTCCAAACTGCTGACCGGCGAATGCGACGTGCTGGCCTGGCCTGCGGCAAGCCAGTTGACTATCCTGCGTGACGATCCGCGTTTACGCCTGACGCTGCGCCCCGGCATGAACATCGCCTATTTGGCGTTTAACACCAATAAGCCGCCGCTGAATAACCCGGCCGTGCGTCATGCCCTCGCGCTGGCGATCAATAACCAGCGCCTGATGCAGTCTATTTATTACGGCACCGCTGAAACCGCGGCGTCTATTCTGCCCCGCGCTTCCTGGGCTTACGATAACGACGCAAAAATCACCGAGTACAATCCGGCTAAGGCCCGCGAACAGCTGAAAGCGCTGGGCGTGAATAACCTGGAGCTGCGCCTGTGGGTGCCCACCAGCTCTCAGGCCTGGAACCCAAGCCCGCTGAAAACCGCCGAGCTTATTCAGGCCGATATGGCGCAGATTGGCGTGAAGGTGATCATCGTGCCGATGGAAGGCCGCTTCCAGGAAGCACGCCTGATGGACATGAATCACGACCTGACGCTTGCCGGTTGGGCAACGGACAGTAACGACCCGGACAGTTTCTTCCGCCCGATGCTGAGCTGCGCGGCGATTGGCTCGCAAACCAACTATGCGCGCTGGTGTAACCCGCAGTTCGACAGCGTGCTGCAAAAAGCGCTTTCTTCCCAGCAGCTTTCCGCCCGAATTGAAGCCTATAACGAAGCGCAGGATATTCTCTCTGCCGAGCTGCCGGTGCTGCCGCTGGCCTCTTCGTTAAGGCTACAGGCCTACCGCTATGATATGAAAGGCCTGGTGCTGAGCCCGTTCGGCAACGCCTCGTTTGCGGGCGTGTCCAGGGAAAATGTTGAGGTGAAAAAATAATGATCATCTTTACTTTACGCCGCCTTTTGCTGCTGCTGATCACCCTGCTGTTCCTCGCGGTGGTCGGCTTTAGCCTCAACTATTTCACCCCGCACGCGCCGCTGCAGGGCGCCTCGATGTGGAACGCCTGGGTGTTCTGGTTTGAAAGCCTGCTGCACTGGGACTTTGGCGTGTCCAGCATTAACGGCCAGTCGATCAACGAACAGTTACGCGATGTATTCCCGGCAACCATGGAGCTGTGCATTCTGGCCTTTGGCCTGGCGCTGCTGATTGGCATTCCGGTGGGCATGCTGGCGGGCATTATGCGCAATAAGTGGCAGGATAAGCTGATCAGCGCCCTTGCGCTGGTGGGCTTTTCGATTCCGGTGTTCTGGCTGGCGCTGCTGCTGACGCTGTTCTTCTCGCTGACGCTGGGCTGGTTCCCCGTGTCCGGCCGCTTTGATTTACTTTACGAGGTGAAGTCCGTCACCGGGTTTGCGCTGGTGGATGCGTGGCTCTCTGATTCCCCTTACCGCAGCGAAATGATCGTCAGTGCCCTGCGTCATATGGTGTTGCCGGTAGCCGCGCTCGCCGTCGCCCCGACCACCGAAGTCATTCGCCTGATGCGTATCAGCACCATCGAAGTGTTCGATCAGAACTACGTCAAAGCGGCCGCCACGCGTGGGCTTTCGCGCTTTACCATTTTGCATCGCCACGTGCTGCATAACGCGCTGCCGCCGGTGATCCCACGTCTGGGCCTGCAGTTTTCAACCATGCTGACGCTGGCGATGATCACCGAAGTGGTCTTCAGCTGGCCGGGCCTTGGCCGCTGGCTGATCAACGCCATTCGCCAGCAGGACTATATGGCTATTTCCGCCGGGGTGATGGTCATTGGCTCGCTGGTGATTATCGTTAACGTGATTTCCGATATTTTGGGCGCTATGGCCAACCCACTGAAGCATAAGGAATGGTATGCCTTACGATAGCGTCTACCGCGAAAAGCGGCCGCCAAGCACGCTGCGCCTGACGTGGCGGAAATTTTATGGCGACACCACCGCGATGATTGGTCTCTACGGCTGCGGCGGCCTGGCGATACTGTGCCTGTTTGGCAGCCTTTTTGCCCCTTATCAGATTGATCAGCAGTTCCTGGGCTATCAGCTTCTGCCGCCGTCCTGGTCCCGCTACGGCGAGGTGTCGTTCTTCCTCGGTACCGACGATCTCGGCCGTGACGTGCTGAGCCGTCTGCTGAGCGGCGCTGCACCAACGGTAGGAGGCGCGTTTGTCGTTACCCTTGCGGCGACAGTCTGCGGCATCGTGCTCGGCGTTATCGCCGGCTCAAGCCACGGCCTGCGTTCGGCGGTGCTGAACCATATCCTTGATACGTTGCTTTCTATTCCTTCCCTGCTGCTGGCGATTATTGTTGTGGCTTTTGCCGGCCCGCACCTGAGCCACGCGATGTTTGCCGTCTGGCTGGCGCTGCTGCCCCGCATGGTGCGCTCGGTGTACAGCGCGGTCCACGACGAGCTGGAAAAAGAGTACGTGGTTGCCGCCCGCCTTGACGGCGCCTCTACGCTGAATATTCTGTGGTTTGCCGTCATGCCTAATATCACCGCCACGCTGGTCACCGAAACCACGCGCGCGCTGTCTATGGCTATTCTGGATATTGCCGCGCTGGGCTTTCTCGATCTTGGCGCGCAGCTGCCTTCTCCGGAATGGGGCGCGATGCTGGGCGACGCCCTGGAGCTGATTTACGTTGCGCCGTGGACTGTTATGCTGCCGGGTGCCGCCATCATGATAAGCGTGCTGCTGGTTAACCTGCTTGGCGACGGCCTGCGCCGCGCGATTAATGCGGGGGTGCAATAATGCCGTTACTTGATATCCGCAATCTGACCATCGAATTTATGACGTCTGAAGGCTGGGTAAAGGCCGTCGACCGCATCAGCATGACGCTTGCCGAAGGGGAAATTCGCGGCCTGGTCGGCGAGTCCGGCTCGGGGAAAAGCCTCATCGCCAAGGCTATCTGCGGCGTAACCAAAGATAACTGGCGCGTGACCGCCGACCGCATGCGCTTTGATGATATTGACCTGCTGCGGCTCTCCCCACGCGAACGCCGCCGCCTCGTCGGCCATAACGTGTCGATGATTTTCCAGGAGCCACAGTCTTGCCTGGATCCTTCAGAAAGGATTGGCCGTCAGCTGACCCAGAACATCCCCGGCTGGACCTACAAAGGCCGCTGGTGGCAGCGCTTTGGCTGGCGAAAACGCCGCGCTATCGAACTGCTGCACCGCGTGGGAATTAAAGATCATAAAGACGCCATGAGCAGCTACCCGTACGAGCTGACGGAAGGCGAATGCCAGAAGGTGATGATTGCCATTGCGCTGGCAAACCAGCCGCGCCTGCTGATTGCCGACGAGCCGACTAACGCAATGGAGCCGACGACGCAATCGCAAATCTTCCGCCTGTTGACCCGGCTGAACCAGAATAACAACACCACGATCCTGCTGATTAGCCACGACCTGCAGATGCTGAGCCATTGGGCGGATAAAATTAACGTTATGTACTGCGGGCAAACCGTGGAGAGCGCCACCAGCGAAGAGCTGGTAACCGTGCCTCATCATCCGTATACCCAGGCGCTCATCCGCGCTATCCCAGATTTTGGTAGCCCGATGCCGCACAAGAGCCGTTTAAATACCATGCCGGGAGCCATTCCTTTGCTGGAACAGCTGCCAATGGGTTGCCGTCTTGGCCCCCGCTGCCCTTACGCCCAGCGAAAATGCATTGAAGCGCCAAGGCTTGAAGGGGCTAAGAACCACCTGTATGCCTGCCACTTCCCGCTGAATATGGAGAGTCAGTAATGGTCGAAACGCTGCTGGAAGTTCGCAATTTAAGTAAGACGTTTCGCTACCGTACCGGCCTGTTCCGCCGCCAGCACGTCGAGGCGGTCAAGCCGCTTAACTTTACGCTGCGCGAGAAGCAAACGCTCGCCATTATCGGCGAAAACGGGTCGGGTAAGTCTACGCTGGCGAAAATGCTGGCGGGGATGATTGAACCTACCACCGGCGAGCTGGTGATTGACGATCACCCTCTTCACTTCGGCGACTACTCCTGGCGCAGCCAGCGGATCCGCATGATATTTCAGGATCCGAGCACCTCGCTGAACCCGCGCCAGCGCATCTCGCAGATTCTGGACTTCCCGCTGCGGCTGAATACCGAGCTTGAGTCTGAGCTGCGCCAGAAACGCATTCTGGAGACGCTGCGTATGGTCGGCCTGCTGCCGGATCACGCCAGCTACTATCCGCATATGCTCGCTCCGGGGCAAAAACAGCGTCTGGGCCTCGCCCGCGCGCTGATTCTGAGGCCGAAGGTGATTATTGCCGACGAAGCGCTGGCCTCGCTGGATATGTCCATGCGCTCACAGCTGATTAACCTGATGCTTGAGCTGCAGGAAAAACAAGGTATTTCTTATATTTACGTGACCCAACACATTGGCATGATGAAGCACATCAGCGACCAGGTGATGGTGATGCACGAAGGCGAAGTGGTGGAGCGCGGCAGTACGGCTGACGTGCTGGCCTCCCCGCTGCATGAACTGACTAAGCGGCTGATTAACAGCCACTTCGGCGAGGCTTTAACCGCTGACGCCTGGCGCAGGGATCGTTGATTCGCACTTTTCCTAACGGAAAAGTGGTCGGATTAACGCTTGCGTGGGAGTCATGTTAGAATCGCCCGGTCTTAACGTCGGCCTGCTTGTTTTTTCACCTGCTGGCCGCAACAACAATGACTATTAAGGATTAAAGCTATGGGTTTTCTTACCGGTAAACGCATTCTGATCACTGGCGTCGCCAGTAAACTCTCCATTGCCTACGGTATCGCACAGGCGATGCATCGCGAAGGCGCCGAGCTGGCTTTCACATACCAGAACGAAAAGCTGAAAGGCCGTGTGGAAGGTTTTGCTGCAGAGCTGGGCTCAAGCCTCGTGTTGCCATGTGACGTGGCTGAAGATGAGAGCATCGAAGCGCTGTTTACCGAACTGGCGAAAAGCTGGCCGAAATTTGACGGTTTCGTTCACTCCATCGGCTTCGCCCCAGCCGACCAGCTGGATGGCGACTATGTGAACGCCGTGACCCGCGAAGGCTTTAAAATTGCCCACGACATCAGCGCCTACAGCTTCGTGGCAATGGCTAAAGTGTGCCGTGAAATGCTGAACCCTGGCTCCGCCCTGCTGACCCTGTCCTACCTGGGCGCAGAGCGTGCTATCCCTAACTACAACGTTATGGGTCTGGCAAAAGCGTCTCTGGAAGCTAACGTTCGCTACATGGCTAACGCTATGGGCCCAGAAGGCGTGCGCGTAAACGCCATCTCCGCTGGCCCAATCCGTACTCTGGCTGCCTCCGGCATCAAAGATTTCCGTAAAATGCTGGCCCACTGCGAAGCGGTTACCCCAATTCGCCGTACCGTAACCACCGAAGACGTGGGTAACTCCGCAGCCTTCCTGTGTTCCGACCTGTCTGCCGGTATCTCCGGTGAAGTGGTTCACGTTGACGGCGGCTTCAGCATTGCTGCCATGAACGAGCTGGAACTGAAAGACTAATTTCAGCTTCAGAGTGAAGCGGGCTACGGCCCGTTTCGCTATTTCCCTCTGTATTGCCCGCCTTACTCTAATTAGTTATACCTTTCCGATATTTATTATCACCGATCATTCTTTTGTCACCTCCCGTGCTTGCGCCAGGATAAAACAGCGAACCAGGCCCGGCATCCACGTTGTATCCGGGTCTGCAAACTTTTTGACCAAGGAACGACCATGGAACAACGCCGCTTTTCTGGTAAAAGCCACTGGTATCATGAAACCCAGTCCAGTCTGTGCCCGGCGGATGTGCTGCCTTTAGTTCCCGAAGCGGCGCAGGTTGAAGACCGCTTTCTGCTTGATTTAACGCTCTCTGAAGCGCAGCTGATTGTCGAAGCCCCGTGGCTTGATGCAGCCCGAGCCGCTTCCGACGTGCTGCTCCCGGACAGCATCCACGTCACGCGCCTGCATACTCTCAGCAGCTATGACCGCCTGAGCACGGCGCTGACCGTCGCGCAGGTTTACGGCGTACAGCGACTTTGTAACCACTACGCCGCTCGCCTGGCACCACAGCCCGGCCCGGACTCTTCTCGTGAAAGTAACCGCCGCCTGACCCAAATCACCCAGTTTGCCCGCCAGCTTGCCAGCCAGCCGACGCTTATCGACGACGCCGCGCTCGCCCAACTGGAAGAATGTGGTCTCTCCGTGGACGATATCGTCTCATTTACCCAGATTATCGGCTTTGTTGGCTTCCAGGCGCGCGCCATCGCCGTCTGGCAGGCTCAGCAGGGCCTGCCCGCTCGCTGGTTGCCGGGTATTAACGGGCAGCAGGACGCAGAACCCGAGCTGTTTACGCCGCATTCGGCTAGCTGGCAGCCGGGGCTGGCGCCCGTTGAGATGCGATACGCCCGCCCGGAGCAGTTGGAAGCGTTAAGCATCAGCCAGTCGCTGCGCACGCTGCGCGACATTGCCTGGCTGCTGGCCCATGACGATCGGGCGCTCTCTTATCTCAGTCAGCTAACCCGCCTGTTCTGGCAGGCTACCTCACAGCTCTCAAATGACGCGCTGCTGGTTATTATGCTCACGGCGAGAATTAACGGCAGCGCGGCCTGTTTTAGCGATGCGGTAGCGTTCTGGCAGGGAGATGCTGGCCTGCCGGATGCGATGCGTAACGGCGAGCGCGCGCTTAACGCCTGGAGCCATAACCATCCTCGCGAAAAGGCGATCATCCAGGCCGTGCAGTTATTAACCCGCGCGCCGGACAGATTCAGCGCAGCCCAGCTTCAACCTTTGTATGAGCAGGGTTTTAGCGAACAGGAGGCCCTGAGATTACTGGTCGGTGCCGGGCTTGCAGGCTGGATAAACCGCCTGAAAATTGGTCTGGGAAATACCGCCCCAGCGCTGACTCCGTAAGCCTTTGCGGCAATCATCGCTTGCCGCAAGGAACGGTTTCGCGTAAAACTGTCAGCCGCTCTTTTGGCCACGAAAACGAAACGATATGCTTCAGGATAACCCGCTGCTCGCGCAGCTAAAACAGCAACTGCATTCCCAGACTCCACGCGCTGAAGGTGTGGTAAAAGGCACGGAAAAAGGGTTCGGCTTCCTCGAAGTCGACGCCAATAAAAGCTACTTTATTCCGCCGCCGCAGATGAAAAAAGTGATGCACGGCGACCGTATCAGCGCCGTCATTCACACCGATAAGGACCGTGAGTCTGCCGAGCCGGAGACGCTTATCGAGCCCTTCCTGACGCGTTTTGTTGGCCGCGTCCAGAAAAAAGACGATCGCCTGTCGATTGTGCCGGATCATCCGCTGTTAAGAGATGCGATTCAGTGCCGCGCCGCACGTGACGTCAGCCATGACTTCCAAAACGGTGACTGGGCGGTGGCTGAGATGCGCCGCCATCCGCTGAAAGGCGACCGCGGTTTTTACGCGGAATTAACCCAATTTATTACCTTCGGCGACGATCATCTTGCGCCGTGGTGGGTGACACTGTCACGCCATAACCTGGAACGTGAAGCGCCGGACGGCGTGGCAACCGAAATGCTCGATGATGGCCTGGTGCGTGAAGATTTAACCGCGCTGGACTTCGTCACCATCGACAGCGCCAGCACCGAAGATATGGACGATGCGCTGTACGTTGAAGAACTGGCCGACGGCAAGCTGCAGCTGACCGTCGCCATCGCCGACCCAACGGCGTGGATTGCCGAAGGCAGCAAGCTCGACGGCATCGCTAAAGTGCGTGCTTTTACCAACTATCTGCCTGGCTTCAATATCCCAATGCTGCCGCGCGAGCTGTCAGACGATCTTTGCTCGCTGCGCGCCAACGTTGTCCGCCCTGTCCTCGCCTGCCGCATGACGATTGAGCAGGACGGCGCGATTGCCAGCGACATTCATTTCTTCGCCGCCAACATCGAGTCTAAAGCCAAACTGGTTTATGACGAAGTGTCTGACTGGCTGGAAGAGAAAGGTGACTGGCAGCCGCAGAGCGAAGCGGTTGCGAATCAAATTCGCCTGCTGCAGCGCGTTTGCCTGGCTCGCGGGGAATGGCGTCATACCCACGCCCTGGTCTTCAAAGACCGCCCGGACTACCGCTTTATTCTTGGTGAAAAAGGCGAAGTGTTGGATATCGTGGCCGAGCCTCGCCGCATCGCAAACCGCATCGTTGAAGAGTCGATGATTGCGGCTAACGTCTGTGCCGCCATCGTGCTGCGTGAAAAGCTGGGCTTCGGCGTTTATAACGTTCATACCGGCTTCGATCCTGCCAGTACTGAACAGCTGGCCGCTATGCTGCAAACTCACGGCATCACCGTGGACGCGCAGGAAGTGCTGACCCTGGACGGCTTCTGCAAGCTGCGTCGCGAGCTGGACGCACAGCCAACCGGGTTCCTCGACAGCCGCATTCGCCGCTATCAGTCGTTCGCCGAAATCAGCACCGAACCTGGCCCGCACTTCGGCCTTGGGCTTGAAGCTTACGCGACGTGGACTTCACCGATTCGTAAGTTCGGCGACATGGTTAACCATCGCCTGCTGAAAGCCATTATTAAAGGCGAAACCGCGGTTCGCCCGGCGGAAGAAACAACAATTCAGATGGCAGAACGCCGCCGCCTGAACCGCATGGCTGAACGCGACGTTGGCGACTGGCTGTACGCCCGCTACCTGAGCCCTAAAGCCGGCACCGATACACGCTTTGCGGCGGAGATTATCGACGTCAGCCGTGGCGGGATGCGCGTCCGCCTGGTTGAGAACGGGGCGGTTGCGTTTATCCCTGCGCCATTCATCCACGCGGTGCGTGATGAGCTGGTTTGCAGCCAGGAAAACGGCACCGTGCAAATCAAAGGCGAAGTCGTTTATAAAGTGACCGACGTTATCGACGTGACCATTGCGGAAGTTCGCATGGAAACCCGCAGCGTTATCGCTCGTCCTGCTGCCTGAGGCTGATTTAACCCCACAAAGCCGGGCGCTCTGCCCGGCTTTTTTATACCCGCGATCTCATTGTGTCGATATATTGCACATTCTCTGCAAAAACAAGATCTTTTCCTCTTTAACGGGGCTTTAACATCGGCTTTCTATTGCTACTATAAATAGTAGATTTAGGTGATATTTTTCCCTGAGGCTCAGGAGCAAGAATGAAAGACGATTTGGAGCAGAACCTGCTTTATCGTTATCTGGGGACTACCAGCCCATACTGGCGTTTACCGGCTGACAGTAATGCCCTACAGCTGGCGGCCAGCGAGGATTCAGACACCGGTCAGGTCGTGGCGCTGGAAGCCGCCCAGGCCGACGAGATTCGGCAGATGACGGTGATCACCTCCAGCCTGACCATGTCTCTGTCGCTATTCGGCATTGAGGTGCCGGTGCATATGGTTGGCCGCAAAGTGTCTAAACGTGAATGGGCAGGCACCGCCTCGGCCTGGCACGATACCCATTCGGTGGCACGAGACCTGGTGCAGGGCCTCTCTTTTGCCGAACAGGTCGTCTCCGAAGCCAATTCGGTGATAGTCATTCTTGATAAGCAGGGAAATATTCAGCGTTTCAACCGGCTAAGCGAAGAGTACACCGGGATGAAAGAGCATGAAGTTATCGGTCAGAACGTTTTTAAGCTGTTTATGAGCCGCAGTGAAGCCGCCGCCTCCAGGCGCAATATCAGCGGATTTTTTCGCAACGGCAGCTCCTATGAGGTTGAGCGCTGGGTAAAAACCCGCAAGGGCCAGCGGCTGTTTTTGTTCCGCAATAAGTTTGTGCACAGCGGCAGCGGCAAAAACGAAATCTATCTGATTTGCTCCGGCACCGACATCACCGAAGAGCGTCGGGCTCAGGAGCGCCTGCGGGTGTTGGCCAACACCGATACCATCACCGGCTTGCCTAACCGCAACGCAATTTATGACCTGATAACCGACGCCATAGAAAAACGTGGGGATACCCAGGTCGGCATCGTTTATCTGGATCTCGACAACTTTAAAAAAGTGAACGATGCCTACGGCCACATGTTTGGCGATCAGCTGCTGCAGGCCGTTTCGCTGGCGATTTTAAGCTGCCTTGAAGAAGGCCAGGTGCTGGCTCGCCTCGGCGGGGATGAATTTATCGTGCTGGCGACCAACACCTCGCAGGGCTCGCTCGAGGCGATGTCTTCCCGCATTTTAACTCGCCTGAAACAGCCGTTCAGGATTGGCCTGATTGAGGTCTACAGCGGCTGCTCACTGGGTATTTCCCTGGCTCCGCAGCACGGCGACGAGCGCGAAAATCTGATTCGCAATGCCGATACGGCGATGTACACCGCCAAAGAGAGCGGCCGCGGCAAGTTTTGCGTGTTCTCTCCGGAGATGAACCAGCGGGTCTTTGAGTATCTGTGGCTGGACACCAATTTACGTAAAGCGCTGGATAACGATCAGCTGGTTATTCATTACCAGCCGAAAATGACCTGGCGCGGTGAAATCCGTAGCCTGGAAGCCCTGGTGCGCTGGCAATCACCGGAACGCGGGCTGATCCCTCCCCAGGGCTTTATCTCCTACGCCGAAGAATCTGGCCTGATTGTGCCCCTTGGGCGCTGGGTGATGGTTAGCGTCGTGCAGCAGGTGGCAAAATGGCGGGATAAAGGCATTAATTTGCGCGTGGCGGTCAACGTTTCCGCCCGTCAGCTTGCCGACCAGACCATCTTTAGCGATCTTAAGCAGGCGCTGAAGGATCTGAATTTTGAATACTGCCCGATTGACGTTGAGCTGACCGAAAGCTGCCTCATCGAAAACGAGGTGCTGGCGCTGTCGGTGATTAAGCAGTTCAGCCAGCTGGGCGCGCAGGTTCACCTTGACGACTTCGGCACCGGCTATTCGTCGTTATCGCAGCTGGCCCGCTTCCCTATCGATGCCATCAAGTTGGATCAGTCTTTTGTGCGCGACGTGCATAAGCATTCAGTGTCCCAGTCGCTGGTGAGAGCCATTGTTGCCGTGGCGCAGGCGCTGAATTTGCAGGTGATCGCCGAAGGCGTGGAGAACCAAAAAGAAGACGCCTTTCTTACCAAGAACGGCGTCAACGAACGGCAGGGTTTTCTGTTTGCCAAACCAATGCCCGCAGCCGTATTCGAGCGATGGTTTAAGCGCTATCAGGCCAGAACAAAGCGCTAGCCTGCTTTACGCAAAGCCGTCGAGGTGTGGCGGTTTTGAAGCTGCACCAGTCGTTCCATATAGGCGAGATCTTTGGCCTCAAGGCAAAATGCGGCGTCCACCCAGTCTTCGGTGATATCCATCAGCTCCGAACGCGGCAGCTGCAAAACACGCTGCCGCGCGCGCAGCATCGCCTTCACGCCGTTTAGCTTAGGCTGCAGGGTATCGATGAAGGTGCGCGTGGCCAGGTATCCCTGACCCGGCTCAAACAGCTGATCCACCAGGCCATGCTGGTGGTACCATTCTGCCGTGTGTGACTCACCTTTATAAATCAGCTCTTCAGCAAGCTTCATCCCGGAACGGCGCGCCACCAGAGAATAAGCGCCCATGCCGGGAAACAGGTTGAAGGCAATTTCCGGGAAACCCAGTCTGGCATCACGCTGTGCCAGCAGGAAATGGTGTGCTAACGCCGCCTCAAATCCTCCACCAAGCGCGCTGCCCTCCACCATCGCCAGGCTGATGGCACCGGTATCAAAACCACGGGACGCAGCGTGTACGCAGTCAACGCAGGCCCGTGCGTAGGCACGCAGCGCTTCACGACGCCCGTTCCGAATCGTTTCAACAAAAAAGCCCAAATCGCCGCCGGTATTGTACATTCCGGGGACCAGCGAGCCGGTGACCCAGAAATCAACTTTAAATCCGGCCTTCTGGACGATATATCCCAGATTCATGATTTCCTCTATTAGTCCGTGATTAAAGCAGGGGCGCGGGCGGGCACGAAGCATCATCCAGACGGTACGGCGTTCTTCTTCGTAATATCCAGACAGTTGTGTGAAACGTGCAGTATCGGTAAAGAGTTTGCAGGTTGGTTGGTTGATAACTGTCATAGCCAGATCCTCATAAAATGAATGTGCGGTAATCGCAGGATCAGACTAATCCACGGCTGTTGTTTGATGAATGTGGAGCCGAGATTAATAATTAATGCTTATATGTTGTTCGATAATTTATTGAAGAATAAGGCGAGGATTTCACCGTCTGCCCTTCTCTTTAGCGGCTATTTTTTGCATTATGGACGAATGATTCACTCGCCATTACCGACAGGATTAACAATGCCAACACTGGATCCGCAGCAGCTTGCCAAACGTATTGATACCGTGCTGGATATTTTGGTCGCTAAAGATTATGCCTCCGCGATAAATAACCTTGAGATCCTCAAAGCCGAATTGCTGAGCGTAAATAACGACGGGAATAAAAGCGACGGCGAGCAAAAAAAATCGCCCTGGGAAATCTAACGCGTTAAGAAATAAAAGCAGCCCGTCACAAAGGCTGCTTTTCACTTTCATACATCAGCGCCGAATCCGCTCCAGCGTTTTGCCACCTGACGAACGCCAACTGCGTAAATGCCAGCGCAGGACGGTGGCTTTTCAGACTACAGCGTTAGCGATCCAAACGCGCCCTGCCAGTCTTTCTCAAATCCGCCAATCGCCGCCGTTACCGCCGGGGTGACCAGGATTTGTTCGACCACATCAAGAGGCAGCGTAATAGCTTCACAGCCGGCCAGAAGGCATGACATCGCCTGGTGCGGCGTGCGGAAGCTGGCCGCCAGCACCTTCGAGTCGGGCGCATGCAGCGTTAAAAGCTGCTGCAAATCCTGCACCATCTGAATGCCGTCTCCGCCCTGCGCATCCAGACGGTTCACATACGGCGCAACATATTCAGCTCCCGCCAGCGCGGCCAGCAGCCCCTGCGCCGCGCCATAAACTGCCGTACCCAGCGTTGGAATACCCAGTAACTTCAGCTGCTTAAGCGCCACAAGACCTTCCGGCGTGGTCGGCACCTTCACCACCAGCCCCGGCACCCGCGTCGTTAACAGCTGCGCCTCTTTCACCATTTCATCAGCCTGGCTGGCAATTACCTGCGCGAACAGTTTGCCTTCGCCGCCCAGCGCATCCTGTAAGGCAGGAAGGACTTCCCACAGGGAAATCCCGGCTTTGGCAACGATGGAAGGGTTGGTGGTTACGCCCTGCAGCGGCAGAACCCGGGCCAGACGCTTAACGGCGGCAACATCAGCGGTATCTAAATACAGTTCCATTACGCTCTCCAGAATTAGAGTCATCTCTCACTGCCGGCATCATAACCTGACTGTCGATTGTTTAGCTGATCAATATCAATATAACTTTTCATTCGAAAGTAATTTAATTTACGAAAGAAAGCAAAAAGAGAATATCTCATGCTGTTCAATATTCAGCGTTACTCTACCCACGATGGCCCGGGGATCCGCACGGTTGTCTTCCTGAAAGGATGCTCTCTGGGCTGCCGCTGGTGCCAGAATCCTGAAAGTCGCGCCCGGAAATGCGACGTCCTGCTGGACCGCCGCTTGTGCCTTTCCGGCTGCGATCTTTGCCAGCAGGCCGCACCAGATTCCGTTTCTCGTGTTGGAGATGAGTTGATCATCGCTCGCGGCAGGCTTAACGAAGGCACGGTAAACGCGCTCCGGGACTGCTGCCCAACGCAGGCTTTAACCGTCTGTGGAGAAGAAAAAACGGCGGAGGCCATCATGGCTACCGTGCTGCGCGACAAGCCTTTTTACGCCCGAAGCGGCGGCGGTATTACGCTGTCCGGCGGTGAACCTTTTATGCAGCCAGAACTGGCAAAAGAGTTGTTGCAGCTCAGCAAAGATGCCGGCCTGAATACCGCCGTGGAGTCCTGCCTGCACGTACCGTGGAAATACATTGAGCCTTCGCTGCCCTTTTTAGATCTGCTGCTGGCCGACCTCAAACACGTAGACAAAGCGCGCTTTCAGCAATGGACCGACGGCAATGCTGAACGCGTAATGGATAATTTCCGCAGGCTCGCGGCTCGCAATGTAGAAATGACCATTCGCGTACCGCTGATTCCCGACTTTAACGCTGATGAAGGCTCTATTCGCGCCATCAGCGATTTTGCCGCCGACGAGATTGGCGCGAAGTCCATCCATTTTCTGCCCTATCACACCTTAGGAATCAATAAATACCATCTGCTGGGTCAGCCCTATCTGGCCGCCAGCAAACCGCTCGATGCGCCCGAACTTCTTCAATTTGCCGAACAGTACGCCAGCCAAAAAGGCATGACCGCCTGGATTAGAGGATAATCATCATGACCGAACTGAACCTGAATTTGCTCAGCCCACGCATCAAGGCGCATAAAGAAGCGCTGATCCATATCGTTAAACCGCCGGTTTGCACCGAACGAGCGAGCCACTACACCGCCGTTTATCAGCAGCATCAGGACAAGCCGCTGCCGGTTCGTCGTGCGATGGCGCTGGCTCATCACCTGGCCGAGCGAACTATCTGGATCAAGCATGACGAACTTATCGTCGGGAACCAGGCAAGCCACGTACGAGGCGCGCCCTTCTTCCCGGAATATACCGTTGGCTGGATTGAGAGCGAAATAGACGAGCTTGGCGATCGTCCCGGGGCCGGGTTCTCGATTTCCGCAGCGGATAAAGCCGTGATGCATGAAATTTGCCCGTGGTGGCGCGGCCAGACGGTACAGGATCGCTGCTACGGGATGTTTACCGACGAACAAAAAGCGCTGCTGGCTACCGGGATCGTTAAAGCCGAAGGCAACATGACTTCAGGCGATGCTCATCTGGCGGTTAACTTCCCGCTGCTGCTGGAACTCGGTATCAGTGGCCTGCGCGAGAAAGTCGCGGAGCGGCGTGGGCGTCTGCAGTTGACCGATTGGGACGATCTGCATAAAGAGCAGTTCCTCAAGGCTATCGACATGACCTTTGTCGCCCTGGGCGACCATATCCTGCGCTACGCAGCGCTGGCGAAGAAAATGGCCGCAGACGAGACACGTGAGGCACGCAGAGATGAACTGCTGGCGATTGCGGATAACTGCGAGCATATCGCCAGCAATCCGCCGGTCACCTTCTGGCAGGCCCTGCAGCTGAGCTACTTCATTCAGCTGGTGCTGCAGATTGAGTCCAACGGCCACTCCGTTTCATTCGGGCGTTTGGATCAGTACCTTTATCCATGGTATCGCCGGGACGTTGAACTGCAGCAAACAACCAGTCGGGAACAGGCGATTGAGCTGCTGCAAAGCTGTTGGTTGAAGCTGCTTGAGGTGAATAAAATTCGCTCCGGCTCGCACTCAAAAGCCTCCGCTGGCAGCCCGCTTTACCAGAACGTCACCATCGGTGGACAGACGCTTATCCACGGCGTAGCGGTGGATGCCGTCAACCCGCTCTCCTACGCGATTCTTGAGTCCTGTGGCCGCCTGCGTTCCACACAGCCTAACCTCAGCGTTCGCTACCATGCAGGCATGAGCAACGACTTCCTCGATGCGTGCGTGCAGGTTATTCGCTGCGGGTTCGGGATGCCGGCGTTTAATAACGATGAGATTGTCATCGACGAATTCATAAAGATCGGCGTCAGCCGGGAAGATGCCTATGACTACGCGGCTATCGGCTGTATTGAAACGGCAGTCGGCGGGAAATGGGGCTACCGCTGTACCGGCATGAGCTTCATTAACTTTGCCCGCGTAATGCTGGCCAGCCTTGAACATGGCCGCGATGCCACCAGCGGTAAGGTGTTTCTTCCTCAGCAAAAGGCGCTGTCCGAAGGCAACTTCACCTCGTTTGACGAAGTGCTGGCTGCCTGGGATCGGCAAATTCGCTACTACACGCAAAAATCCATCGAAATCGAGTGCGTTGTCGACACGGTTCTGGAAGAAAACGCGCATGACATTCTGTGTTCCGCGCTGGTGGATGATTGCATTGAACGTGGCAAAAGCATTAAGCAAGGTGGCGCCCGATATGACTGGGTTTCAGGGCTTCAGGTTGGGATTGCTAACCTCGGAAACAGCCTTTCAGCGGTGCGGAAACTGGTCTTCGAACAGGGAATTATTGGCCAACAACAGCTGGCGGATGCCCTCGCCAACGACTTTGCCGGGCTGAGCGGCGAGCAGCTCCGGCAGCGGTTAATCAACGGCGCGCCGAAGTACGGTAATGACGATGACGAAGTGGATATGCTGCTGGCTCGTGCTTACCAAACTTATATCGACGAGCTGAAGCAGTACCACAACACGCGCTTTGGCCGGGGCCCGATTGGCGGGACCTACTACGCGGGAACATCCTCTATCTCCGCTAACGTGCCGTTTGGTGCCGCAACGATGGCGACACCTGACGGGCGCAAGGCCAACACGCCGCTGGCAGAAGGAGCAAGCCCTGCGTCAGGCACCGACCACCTTGGCCCGACGGCGGTTATCAGCTCCGTGGGCAAACTGCCAACCAATAAAATCCTCGGCGGCGTTTTACTCAATCAAAAGTTAAACCCTTCAACGCTGGATAACCCGCGCGACCGGGAAAAATTAATGTTTATGCTGCGCACCTTCTTTGAAGCACACAAGGGCTGGCACGTTCAATACAACATTGTTTCCCGCGAAACGCTGCTTGAGGCAAAACAAAACCCTGATAAATACCGTGATTTAGTGGTCAGGGTAGCAGGATACTCGGCCTTCTTTACTGCCTTATCTCCTGACGCTCAGGATGATATTATAGCCCGCACGGAACATACTCTTTGACGAGAAGGCGGCGGTTAATCCCGCCGCCTGACTACTGGCTGACATGAACTCAAGACAACAAATTATTCTGCAGATGGTTATCGATCAGGGCCGGGTTAGCGTCGCCTCTCTGGCGAAAACAACCGGCGTTTCAGAAGTCACCATTCGCCAGGATTTAAACCTGCTGGAAAAAAATAATTACCTGCGTCGCACCCATGGTTTTGCCGTCCCGCTGGATAGCGACGACGTTGAAACCCGTATGATGAACAATTACACCCTCAAACTTCAGCTTGCGCAGTATGCCGCTTCGCTGGTGAACGACGGTGAAACCGTGTTTATCGAAAACGGCAGCAGCAACGCTCTTCTCGCCCGTACTCTGGCAGAGCAGAAAAAGGTCACGCTGATCACCGTCAGCAGCTACATCGCCCACTTGCTGAAAGACACCGACTGCGAAGTGATTCTGGTCGGCGGTATCTATCAGAAGAAAAGCGAAAGTATGGTCGGCCCGCTCACCCGCCAGTTCATCCAGCAGCTGCATTTCAGTAAAGCCTTTATCGGCATCGACGGTTTCTTGCCTGAAACCGGCTTTACCGGGCGCGATATGCTACGTACAGATGTGGTGAATTCGGTGCTGGAGAAAGGCAGCGAGGCTATCGTGCTGACGGACAGCAGCAAGTTTGGCAACATGCACCCTTATACGCTAGGCCCAATTGCACGCTTCAACCGGGTGATTACCGACGCGGCGATTAGCGAGGAAACCCTGGCGCAGCTTAAAGCGGCCAATCTTCAGGTCGATATCGTCGATCCTTACGCCGCCGTTTAAAGCCTTTTGCCCGTGTCGGAC